>CAZCFC010000016.1:0-20927 GCA_964497815.1 uncultured Cypionkella sp. | reverse complement strand
TTTTCGCAGATGAGGGCGCCACCCTTCTGGTCAGCTTTGACACCGTGGATGCCATTCTGGCCCGGGAAGATCAGCTGCCACAGGCGCATGCCCATGCAATGGCGCGCGGCTGGTCGCATGTCTGCGTGATCGCCAATGGCCCGACATGGTTCCGCGATCCGGCGGTCTACGCCTACTTTGACCGTCTGGTGGATGAAACCTTCCTTGAGGAATTCGACACTGTGCTGTTTTACGGCGCAGGCATGGGGGGCTATGCCGCCTGCGCCTTTGCGGTATCGGCTCCGGGCGCGCAGGTGCTGGCGATCAATCCGCGCGCCACACTGGAGCCTGCGCAGGCGGCCTGGGACAAGCGCGATCTGGCGGCGCGCAGGTTGGACTTCACCAGCCGCTATGGCTATGCCCCCGACATGCTGCAGGGTGTCGATCGGGCGACGGTGATCCACGACACGACCTTGCCGGAAGAGGCCGCCCATGCAGCCCTGTTCCGAGCGCCCTATATCACCCGGCTGTCGGCCCGGCGTCTTGGACCCAACGCGGAAACCGGATTTGTGCATATGGGCAGCCTGCCCGAACTGCTGGATGCCGCGATGGCCGGAACCCTGACGCCACAGCTATTCGCGGAATTCTGGCGCAAGCGGCGTGATTATGCGCCCTATCTGCGCGCGCTGCTGAACAAGGCCGAAGCCTCTGGTCGCCCGGGACATGAGGCGATGATCTGCCGATCAGTCACACGTCGGTTGCGTGCCCCGCGCTTTGCCAAGCGGCTGTCCCGGCTGACATCCGAAACAGCGGCTTTGGCGCAGACGGCACCGGTGGAAACGACCGGACCTTCGGCTCAGTAAGCCGACAGAAGCTGCAGGTCTTCGGTGCGCTGCCGGGTCAACCGCGCAAGGCAGCCGTAGATCAGCAAAGGCGCGGCGGACCCACCATGCATGGCATAGCCTTCGGCAGCACAAGCGGCGTCGCGGAACGTGACCCAGGCGCGTTGAGCGGCGCGCAAATTGGCTTCGGCCCCGCGTTCGGCTTTGGGCAAATCCGCGTCATAGCCCTTCATCACGGCCATCGCCCCCTTGTAGGCGTCGTTCAGATCGGCGTCGGCGTCCATCCAGTCCTGTTCGGCACACAGGTTCATTTCCAGCTGCACCATGGCGTTGGCGCAATCAATCCCGGACACATCCTGCGCAAGGCTGCCCGTGGCCAGCACCCCGAAAACCGCCACACATGCGAAAAGCCTGATCATCACACCCCCGTTGCCTTGCGCCGCAACCGCCGCGCGTTTGATTTGGTCTTGTGACGATAAGGCTTCATCGCGGCCATGGCCATATCTGGCAGACTGTCGCCCGCCATATGCGATTTCATCGCAGCCCCGGCCGAATCGATGCTGGCACTGACCTTTTCCGAAACCATCCGGTTGGTTTCCGCCTGCCCCATCGGCCAGAATCCGGCCATGCCAGCCATGCGCAGGCCAACCACAAGCTGGGATTCCGCCATGATCTTCGAGGCTTCCATCGCCGGGCGGATGAAATCAAACGGGGTCAGAAATCGCATGGGAACTGTCCTTTGGGGGCCAAAACGGTTCGGGGCGAACCTGGGGCCACGTCAGGACCATGCGTTGGAATGCTGCGACGCAGCAAGACTTTTGTTGGCAAGGGCCCGTAGGGGCCGGGCTTGGCTCTGGATTGCGGCCGGGCTTTGGGATAATCACCGGGCATGACACAGGAACTTACGCTGCGGCGCCCCGATGACTGGCACCTGCACCTGCGCGATGGCGCGATGCTGAAGGGTGTCTTGCCCGAAACCACCCGGCATTTCGCCCGCGCGATCATCATGCCGAACCTTGTGCCGCCCGTGGTGACGGGCGCGCAGGCGCAGGCCTACCGCGACCGGATTCTGGCCGCCCTGCCGGCGGGGGCGCAGTTCGACCCCTTGATGACGCTGTATCTGACCGAAGGCACCGATGCGGCGGATGTGGCGGCAGCGGCGGCTTCGGGTCTGGTGAAGGCGGTCAAGCTTTATCCGGCAGGGGCCACCACCAATTCGCATTCCGGCGTCAAGGATTTTGACAAGGTTCAGGGCGTGCTGGAGAAAATGGCCGAGATCGGTCTGCCACTTTGCCTGCACGGCGAAGTCACCGATCCGTCAGTGGATATTTTTGACCGCGAGGCGGTGTTCATCGACACCATTCTGGACCCGTTGCGCAAGCGCATCCCCGGCCTGCGGGTGGTGATGGAACATATCACCACCGAAGAGGGCGTGGCCTATGCCCGCGCCGGGGGCCCCGATCTGGCGGCGACGATCACCACGCATCATCTGATCATCAACCGCAACCACATTCTGGCCGGAGGCATCAAGCCGCATTACTATTGCCTGCCGGTGGCCAAACGCGAAAAGCACCGGTTGGCGCTGCGGGCGGCGGCAACATCGGGCGAGGCGCGGTTCATGCTGGGCACCGATTCCGCCCCGCATGTCGATGCGCTGAAAGAACACGCCTGCGGCTGTGCGGGCTGCTTTACCGCCACCAACACCATGCCGCTTTTGGCGCATGTGTTCGAGGAAATGGGCGCGCTGGACCGGTTGGAGGCGTTTTGCAGCCTGAACGGCCCGGCCTTCTATCGCCTGCCCCCGAATGAGACACGGCTGCGGCTGGTCAAACACGAATTGGCGCAGGTTTTCCCTGAGAAGATTTTCACCGAAGCCGGTCCGGTGACAGTGTTCAACCCGGGCTTTGCGGTGCATTGGCACGTTGAGGCCTGAGAAGGTGCGGTCTTGGCCCCCATCGAGGGGGCCGCAACCGCGGCTGACGCGGCTTCAATGCGCAGGGCGCTTTGGCGGTGCGGGCGGGCGCTCCGCGGGGGGTATTTGGGCCAAGGTGAATGGGGCAGACCGCGGCTGTGCTTGACGCGGGCTTCCATTCTGGTCCATCCCCCCGGGCGACCGTATCGGGCCGACTCGGGGCCCGGCTTTGCCTGCAGGAGTTGCCATGATACCGACCGCCTTTCCGCCCCGCGCCGAAATCGCCCGTCTGACCGCCCGCGCCCTGTTGGAAATCAAGGCGGTGCATTTCAATGCCGAGACGCCGTTCACTTTGGCCTCGGGGCTGCCGTCGCCGACCTATATCGACTGCCGCAAGCTGATTTCCTATCCGCGTATCCGCTCGGCGTTGATGGATTTCCTGACGGTGACGGTGATGCGCGATGCGGGGTTCGAGGCCTTTGACAACATCGCAGGCGGTGAGACGGCCGGCATCCCCTTTGCCGCATTGGTGGCCGAGCGGATGGCCTTGCCGATGACCTATGTGCGCAAGAAGCCGAAGGGCTATGGTCGCAATGCGCGGATTGAAGGCGCGATGACCGAAGGCCAGCGGGTGCTGCTGGTGGAAGATCTGACCACCGATGGTGGCAGCAAGCTGTCCTTCGTCGATGCCATTCGCGAAACCGGGGCGAGTTGCGCCCATACGGCGGTGATCTTCTACTATGGCATCTTCCCTGAAACCACCCAGAGGCTGGCAGATCATGGCATCGCCCTGCATCATCTGTGCACCTGGTGGGACGTGCTGGCCGAGGCCCGCGCGCAAGGGGCCTTCGATGCGGCGACCCTGACCGAGGTTGAGGCCTTCCTGAAGGATCCGCGTGGCTGGCAGGCGGCACGGGCGGGGAAATAATCCACAGGGCGGCGCAAATTGCACGCAGGGTCTGTTGTGGAGCCTTTGTGGATAACCCGCAGCCCGAATCGCCGCTTTGGTGGAGAGGCTGCATTCCGGTTCCATATATGGTAGGATGATGCCGGAAAGCTGTGGACACGGCCGCGTAACGTCGGGGTTGTCCACAGGTTTATTCCCGGCTTGCCGCCGCCGGAACGAAGGCGCAAAGAGGGTGACACCCAAGCCTAGGACCGTGACATGAACGAGATCGCCACCCTGCGCCCGATGACGCCCGCCACACTTGAAACCGAGGTGTTGCCGCATAACATCGAGGCCGAGCAGCAGCTTCTGGGCGCGATCCTGACCAACAATGATGTCTATGACCGCATCGCGGCGCTGGTGAAGCCCGAGCATTTCTTCGACCCCGTGCATCAGCGTATCTTTGAACGCGCCGCCGCCCGCATCCAGAAGAACGCGCTTGCCTCGCCCGTCACCCTCAAGCCATTCTTCGAGGATGATGCGGGCCTGCGCGAGTTGGGCGGGCCGGCCTATCTGGTGCGTCTGGCCGGGGCTGCGATTTCGTCTTACGCCGCGCGCGATTATGCGCAGATGATCTATGATCTGGCGGTACGGCGCGAGCTTATTGCCTTGGGGCGCGATATTTCGGCCAAGGCCGCCAAGGTGGAAATCCATTCCGAACCCAAAGAGCAGATCATCGAGGCCGAACAGCGGCTTTACAAGCTGGGCGAACAGGGCGTGGCCGAGCGTGGGTTTCAGTCCTTTCTGAAGGCCGTCACCGATGCCGTGAACGTGGCCAACGCCGCCTATCAGCGCGACGGCGGGCTTGCCGGGATTTCGACCGGGCTGATTGATCTGGACAAGAAACTGGGTGGCCTGCACCCTTCGGATCTGCTGATCCTTGCGGGACGTCCGTCGATGGGCAAGACCTCATTGGCCACCAACATCGCCTTCAACGTCGCCAAGGCCTACAAGCGCGGGCGCACCCATGATGGCAGCGAAGGCGCAGTCGAAGGCGGTGTGGTCGGGTTCTTCTCGCTGGAAATGAGTGCGGAACAGCTGGCGGCACGGATCCTGTCGGAAGCCTCGGAAGTGCCGTCCGAGCAGATCCGTCGCGGCGACATGACGGAAACCGAATTCCGCCGCTTTGTCGAGGCGGCCAAGTCGCTGGAATCCTGCCCGCTTTACATCGACGACACCCCGGCCCTGCCGATCAGCCAATGCGCCGCCCGTGCCCGGCGTCTGAAGCGGACGCATGGGCTGGACGTGCTGATCATCGACTATCTGCAACTGCTGAAGGGCAGCTCGAAAGAAAACCGCGTGCAGGAAGTCTCTGAAATCACCCAAGGCCTGAAGGCCATTGCCAAGGAACTGAACATCCCGGTGATTGCGCTGTCGCAGTTGTCGCGTCAGGTCGAAAGCCGCGAAGACAAGCGCCCGCAACTGTCAGACCTGCGCGAATCCGGGTCCATCGAGCAAGACGCCGATGTGGTGATGTTCGTGTACCGCGATGAATATTACAAAGAACGCGAAAAGCCGGGCGACCACGAACTGGAAAAGATGGCGCAGTGGCAATCGGTCATGGAACAGGTCCACGGCAAGGCCGAAGTCATCATCGGCAAACAGCGTCATGGCCCGATCGGCTCGGTGGAATTGTCGTTCGAGGGCCGCTTCACCCGCTTTGGCAACCTTGCCAAACAATGGCAGGGATCAGGCCCGCGCGACGACGTGGGCTTCTGATCAGCCCCACCTTGCGGCACTGGCCCGCGCGCAGTGTCGCAGCAGACTGTGCTGCAAGGCCAGTCTGAACATGGGCCAGTCTGAACAAGGGCCAGTCTGAACAAGGGCCAGCCTGAACACGGGCCAGCCTCAAAGGCTTTTCAGTCGCAAGGTCTTTCACCTTGGCCCAAATCCCCCCCGCGGAGCGTCCTGCACCTGCCCCATGTCAGCCGCTGGACACCGCGCGGCGCCCGCGCGGCACGCGCCCCCTCGATGGGGGCAAGGGCCGCCCCGCATCCGGGCCAATCCTGTCAGATCACCCGGATCGGATCGCGCAACAGCCGCAGCCCGTTCAGCACCACAAGCAAGGTGCCCCCCTCATGCCCCACCACCGCCAATGGCAGCGGCAGGTCAAAGAACAGACCTGCGATCACCAGCACCACCATGGCACCGATGGCGAAATACAGGTTTTGCTTGATCACCCGCGCCGTCCGGCGTGCCAGACGATGCGCCAAAGCCAGCCGCCCCATATCCTCGGACAGCAAGGCCACCTCCGCCGCCTGCAGCGCCACCTCGCTGCCCGCCGCCCCCATCGCAATGCCCACATCCGCCCGCGCCAGCGCCGCCGCGTCGTTCACCCCGTCACCGACAAAAGCCACCCGGCCCTTTTCCGCCAATGCCCCCACAAGGGCCACCTTGTCGGCAGGCAGCAGCCCTGCATGCACCTCCGCTTCGGCAATCCCCAACCCGGCGGCAATGCGCAGGGCCACCGGGCGGCGGTCACCCGTCATCATCACGATGTCCTCAACCCCCGCCCGGCGCAGCGCCGCAAGCCCCGCCTTGGCTGTGGCCCGTGGCGTATCGGCCACCGCCACCGCCCCCAGCACACGATCCCCCCGCCCCAGATAAATCAGCGTCTCGGACGCCTCGTGCAGCGCCCGCAACGCCTCCCCATCGGCCCGGGCCCGCATCCGCACCAGCATGCGGTCATTGCCCGCCCACACATCCCCCTGCGCATCGCGCCCCGTGATGCCTTCACTGGGCCAGGCCTGCACCTGCGCCAGTTGCGGGACATCCACGCCCCGCGCAGCGGCCATCCGGCGCACGGCATCGGCGATGTGGTGTTCTGACTGCGCCTCAAGCCCCGCCAACAGCGCCAGAACCTGATGCTCGCTGCCCTCCAGCGCCACCAGTTGCGTCACCTCCGCCCGCCCGGTGGTCAGGGTTCCGGTCTTGTCGAACGCAAAGGCGCGCACTTCGGCCAGGGATTCAAGCGCCGCCCCGCCCTTGAACAGAACCCCACCCCGCGCCGCCGATGACAGCGCCGACAGAATAGCCGCCGGCACCGAGATCACAACCGCACAGGGGCTGGCCGCCACCACCACAGTCGCGGCCCCGTACATCGCATCCTGCACGCCCCAGCCCAACCCCATCAACACGCCAAACACCGCGACAGATCCAACCAGCACCGCCACGGTATACCGCGCGCCAAACCATTCCGAAAATCGCTCCGAGGGGGCACGGGTGGCCTGCGCTTGCGTCACCAGCACGATCATCCGCGCAACGGTGCTTTCGTTCAGCGCCCGTGTGACCTCCATCTGCAACACGCCATGCAGGTTCACAGTGGCCTCGTGCAGCGCGTCGCCTGCGCGTTTTTCCACCGGAATGGCCTCACCGGTGATGGTGCTTTCGTCGACATCGCCGCTGCCCTCCACCACGCGCCCATCCACAGGCACCCGCGCGCCCGGGCGCAGCATCAGCCGGTCGCCCTTGACCAGATCGCCCACAGACACCTCATCGGTGCCGCCATCGGCGCGCAGCCGCAAGGCCGTATCGGGCCGCAGCGCCATCAACGCCTCGACCGCCCGGCGCGCCCGGCCCATGGCGCGATGCTCCAGCAATCCCGCCAGTGAAAACAGCGCCAGCAGCACCGCCCCCTCCAACGCCGCCCCCACCGATGCGGCAGCCAAGGCCGCCAGCACCATCAGAAGATCAATGTCCAGCCGCCCCGCGCCAAACAACTCGCGCAACGCGGCAATCCCCGCTGGCACCCCTCCGGCCAGAAAGGCAAGCCCCAGCCCCGCCTCGGCCCAGTGGGCAGGCAGCGGCACCACGAACCCATCCAGCAGCGCCACCGCCAGCCCCAATATCGTCGCCAGGGTCAGCGTCAGATTGCGGGTGTCGTCATTCATCGCAGTCTCCATCCGAACGTGCCGCAGACTGTGCCGCATTGCCTGCGGGCACAACCCCGTTCCCCCATGCCGAACAAGCCCGCCCCCGGTCAGGATGACGCAGCCATCGGGGCATGGCCAGGGCTTCGCCTCTGCCTCTGCCTCTGCCGCTGGCGGACCCCGCGGTGATCACCACGGGCCCCTGCCCGGGCCGGCTCGGCCGCGTGCCCAAACCAACCCTTGCCGAAAAGGCCACGCGCCCGGGGATCATCACCGCCGCGCCAACAATCAGGGGGGCAGACCCGGCCCGAATGTATCCCGGATTTGAACCATCGTCTCACAGCGAGGCCCCCCCCTGTCCTGCCATGACACCTGCCATCACACAGCCCCACCGCCACCTCGGGCAGGCCTGCGGTCTGGTCAACACCACAGACCGCAAGGATCGCCCCCCCCGCCGCCGCCGCTTCAAACCCTGCCGGATCGGCCGCTGACGCGGGCGCCCCCCGCTCCGAGATATTCCACAAACCATCCAAGTCACTATCACCCAAGCCTTGCCGCAGGTCTTCATGACAGTGGCCAGCACGACTTTGGCCAATACGACTCTGGCCAATACACTCTGGCCAGCCTGACAATGACAAGCCTGACACTGGCACGGCGGCGCAACCGGGGCAGACGCAGGCCTGTCAGGCGGCCTCTTCTGCCCCGGCACCGCGCCGGTGAACCCGGCCAATTCCCCCCAGACCAACGCCACAAGGGCCGCAAGACGGCCAGCCGGACCGTTCCGGTCCAGCCACAGCCGCCATCACCGCCCGCCTCCCGTCGCGGCCACCTCCGACTTGCCCCCCGCTCCACCCGCAAGCCTTTCCACCAGTCGCAGCCACGACGGCACCACACCTGCGCGCCCGCAAGACAGGGCAGATCGCCCCCCGGCCCCCCACAGCTCCCCCATTGCTGTTTTCCAAATACTCCCGCCGGAGGCCCTTCCTGTCGCTCCACAGCCTGCCCCCCACCCAGCCCCTGCACTGCCCCCCACCAACGCCCCCCCAATCCCCACCATCGGCGAAAATCCGCGACAGCCGCGGCTGAGCGGGGCCTCGATGGCCCCCGAAGCCGCCCCCGGCTTCAGAATTCCCCCTTGACCGCACGCGATGGCCCGCTCAAAACCGCTGCATGGCAACAGCAACACTCTCCATCGACCTCGACGCCATCGCCGCCAACTGGCGCGCCTTGGACAAAGCCTCCGCATCGGGGGTCCAGACCGCTGCGGTGGTCAAGGCCGATGCTTACGGGCTTGGCATCTCGCGCGTCGCGCGCGCGCTGGCGAACGCAGGCGCCCGCCGCTTTTTCGTGGCCGTGGCCGAAGAAGGCGCCGCCGTGCGGCAGATGCTTGGGCCGGGGCCGCAAATCTGCATCCTGTCGGGCCATGTCGCGGGCGACACCGAAATGATCGGTGATCTCGATCTCACCCCGATGCTGAACTCGGTCGAGCAGGTCACGCGCCATCTGGAATCGCTGCCCGGCACGCCGTTCGGGGTGCAGCTTGACACCGGGATGAACCGCCTTGGCATGGAAGAGGCCGAATGGGAGGCCGTCGCCCCCTTCGTGCTTGAGGCTGGCCCGGAAATCCTGATGTCGCATCTGGCTTGCGCCGATGAACCCGACCACGCCCTGAACGAATTGCAGCTGGCGAATTTCCTTGCCATGACCGATGGCACCGGCGTGCCGCGCAGTCTGGCGGCCACGGGCGGCATCCTTTTGGGGCCGAAGTATCACTTCGATCTGACCCGCCCGGGCATCGGCCTGTTCGGCGGCAGACCTTATGAGGCCGCGCGCCGCGTGGTGTCATTGTCGCTGCCGGTGATCCAGACCCGCATCGTCGCCCCCGGCGAAACCGTCGGCTACGCCTGCGCATGGGAGGCCGAAGTGCCGTCACTGGTCGCCACCCTGTCGGGCGGTTACGCCGACGGTCTGCCGCGCACGTTGTCCAACACCGCAGTGCTGTGGGACGGAGACACACCCTGCCCGCTGATCGGTCGGGTTTCGATGGATCTGATCACGGTCGATATCACGCATCTGCCGTCCATCCCGCGCCGGTTGGATATTCTGGGGCCAAACCAGACCGCCGATGATCTGGCCGATGTCGCAGGCACCATCGGCTATGAGATTCTGACATCGCTTGGCCCGCGCTACATCCGCCGCTATCTTGAGGGTGTGGCGTGACGGCAGCCCCTGTCTCAAGCGCGCTGGCGGCCATCGGTCGCCCGGTTCTGGCAGCCTTTGCCAGCCTGGGCCGCCTGACCCTCTACGCCGGGCTGACGCTGTCGCATATCGTCCGTCCGCCCTTCTACCGGCGTGAATTCCTGACGGCGTTGCTGCAGGTGGGCTGGTTGTCCTTGCCCGTCGTGGGCCTGACTGCCATCTTCACCGGTGGTGCGCTGGCGCTGCAGATCTACGCCGGGGGCCAACGCTTTTCGGCCGAGGCGGTGGTGCCGCAGATCGTCGCCATCGGCATGGTGCGCGAACTGGGGCCGGTGCTGGTGGGCCTGATGATTGCGGCGCGCGTCACCTCAAGCATTGCCGCCGAGATTGCGACGATGAAGGTGACCGAGCAGATCGACGCTTTGGTCACGCTGTCAACCAACCCTATGAAATACCTGACAGTTCCGCGTGTTCTGGCCGGATTTCTGACCGTGCCGTTGCTGGTGGGCGTGGGCGATGTCATCGGCATCATGGGCGGATTTCTGGTGGGAACCGAGCAATTGGGTTTCAACCGCGCCACCTATATTCAGAACACCGTCGATTTTCTGGAAACCCCGGATGTGGTGTCGTCCCTGATCAAGGGGGCGGTGTTCGGCTTCATCGCGACACTGGTCGGCTGCTATCACGGCATGCAATCGGGCCGTGGCGCGCAGGGCGTGGGCGGTGCCACCAAGACGGCTGTGGCCGCAGCCTCGATCCTGATATTGGCCGCCAATTTCATCCTGACCTCGGTGATGTTCGGAACATGATAGAGCTCGCCGCCGTCCACAAGACCTTTGGCCAAAACCGCGTGCTGCGCGGCGTCAATCTGACCGTTCTGCGCGGACAATCCATGGTGGTGATCGGTGGGTCCGGCACCGGCAAATCGGTGCTGTTGAAGTCGATCCTTGGCCTTGTACGCCCCGATGCCGGGCAGATCACGCTGGACGGCGTCGATGTGTTGCAGACCGACCGCGATGCCTTTCTGGCCCGGTTTGGCATGCTGTTTCAGGGGGGGGCACTGTTTGACAGCCTGAAGGTCTGGGAAAACGTGGCGTTCCGCCTGATGCGCGGGGCCAGCGCCCTGCCAAAGGCACAGGCGCACGAGATTGCCATCGAAAAGCTGCGCCGCGTCGGGCTTCAACCCGAAACCGGAAATCTGCTTCCCGCAGAATTGTCGGGCGGGATGCAAAAACGCGTCGGTCTGGCCCGCGCCATCGCCGCCGAGCCCGAGATCATCTTCTTTGACGAACCCACCACCGGCCTTGATCCGATCATGGCGGGCGTGATAAACGCCTTGATCCGCGAGATCGTCAGCGAAATGGGCGCAACCGCCATGACCATCACGCATGACATGTCCTCGGTTCGCGCCATTGCCGACAGGGTGGCCATGCTGCACAACGGCGTGATCCAATGGACCGGCCCGGTGGCCGACATGGACACCGCCGCCGATCCCTATTTGCAGCAATTCATCCATGGCCGCGCCGAGGGGCCGATCGAAAGCGTGCGATGAGCGCCGTATACGAGCTGTTTGCGGCTTTTCTGGACCACGCGCTGCGCCCCCTGCCGGCATGGGCACTGGCGTTTCTGCCACTGGTCATCGCCATCGCCGGGGTGGCCAGCCTGAACGCCCGCTCGGACGACCGGGTTCTGGCTTCGGTGCAGGCGATCAGTGGCGCCGCGCTGTGCATCTGGCTGTTGCTGCCATGGCACCCGCCAGAGCCAGAGGTGATCGCCATGAATCGCAGCGTGACCCTGTTTGCCTATGGCTATGTGCTGCAAGACTGGCTGCGTGAGGCGTGGCGCTCGGGGCTTTATCCGCGCTGGGCACATGGGCTGGTGCTTTTCTGGCTGCTGATGTGCGGGGTTGCCTTGATCGTGGCCCCAATTCCGGACCCGATTCCCCCCCCGATTTCAACGCCGATTCTGGCTCCAGCTTCGCTCCCTGCCGCAGATTGAAGCCTGCCATTGGCGCAGGGGCCTGCGTTTTCGCGCCAGGGTTGCAACACTGTTTCCACAAGTGAAACAGCACCCGCCGTCGACTTGGTTTTGTGGCGCATTCCTTTGGAAAATAAGGAAAATGTTTGCAAAAATTGTGGCATTTCGCAAGGGTGCGGCCAAGACCGCTGGGGAAGTGTGAATGTCAGGTAAATGGGTTGAAACGCTGCGCAATGCGCAGTCCGGGCTGCAATCCGTGGCACAGGCGATTGTTGTGATGCTGGCTGTGGGGCTGGTGGGGGCCAGCCTTGCCGCCGCTTTGGGTCTGCTGCCATGGCCGCAAATCGCGCTGTTCTTTGGCGGACAGGCGGTGCCGCAGGCCGGAATGTGGTTGCAGATCGGGCTGGCGCTGATGCTGCTGGTGATGACCCTTTGTCTGCCCGCCAACACCCGCATGGCACGGCTGGAACGCAGCCACCGCAGCTTTGCCATCGGCATGAACGACGTGGCCAACGCCTACCGCGCCGCCCATGCCAGCGACCGTTCCGGGGTCTTTGCGCTGTCGGGCGAGTTTGACGCGATGCGCGCCCGCATGGAACATCTGCGCGCGCATCCTGACTTTCAGCATCTGGAGCCGGAACTGCTGCAACTGGCCGCGCAGATGAGCCTTGAGACACGCGATCTGGCCCGCGCCTATTCCGATGACAAGGTCGCCCGCGCCAAAGGCTTTCTCAGGCAGCGTCAGGAAGAGGTGCAGGCGCTGACCGACCGTCTGGCCATCGCACGGCGCACCTGCGATGAACTGCGCCGCTGGCTGACGGATATAGAGGCGGACGAACGTGCGGCGCAGACCCAGATCAAACGACTTGAGTCGGACCTGAAGGAAATCCTGCCGGCGTTGGGCTATGATTTTGACCATGAAGACATCCGCGATGCCAATGTGGTGGCCCTGCCGAAACCGGGCAAGTGATCGGGCTTGCGCTGACCGGGGTTGGGGCGCAACAGTCGGGATGCCCCTTGAAAGTCCGCCATGTCGTCCAAACCCCTCTTTCGCCGTCTGCGCCTGATTGCCGCCCATCGCCGCGCCGCCGCCTCTGACCGGACGCTGGCCACGCTTTTGGCGGGCATCGCGGGGGCGGCGAATGCGGGCGGCTTCATCCTTTTGGGCAGCTATACCTCGCATATGACCGGATACCTGTCGCAGATGGCTGACAATCTGGTGCTGTGGAACATTGCCTTGGTGGTGCAAAGCGCGGCGGCGATTGGCTGTTTCGTGCTGGGGGCCGCCGCGTCGGCCTTTGCCATCAACTGGGCGCGGCAGTTCCGGCCCAAGCGGCAATACAGCCTGCCGATCGGGATTCAGGGCGGGCTGTTTCTGGCGCTGGCGGCGATCGGAGCGGCCCCGATTGACGCAACCACAGCCCAGCGGCTGGGCCTTTTGCTGCTGTGTTTCATCATGGGATTTCAGAACGCCACCATCACCAAAATCTCGCAGGCGCGCATCCGCACCACCCATGCAACCGGTATGATCACCGATGTCGGGATCGAATTGGGCCGTGCCGCCTTTGGCCGCAGCGTCAACACAAGCATCGGCGCAGACCGCGCCAAACTGTCGATCCTTCTGCAATTGCTGACGACGTTCCTGTTGGGCGGCATCATCGGGGCGTTCGGCTATGGCCTGATCGGCTTTGCCTTTTCACTGCCCCTTGCGATGGTGCTTTTGGTGCTGGCGTGGGTCTAGGCCGATTGTGGGGCGCGGGCGTTGTCTTTATCGTGCGGGCAACTCTGGAGTGACCATGCTGAAATACGCCAATCTGTGCCTGCTGATCGCGTTCCCGCTGGCGTGGTTTGCGCCATTGCTGCGCGCGGCCCTGCTGCCGATCTTTGGCATGGACGAGATTTCGGTGATCACCGGGCTGCAATCGCTGTGGGCCACGGATGCGGCACTTGCGTTGCTGGTGACGTTTCTGGCGGTGTTCGCGCCTTTTGCCAAAACCGTCGGGCTGGCGTTGGTGCAGTTTCAGCTGCTGGATGTCAAAGCCCTGCCCGTGCTGCATATTCTGGGAAAACTGGCGATGGCCGATGTGTTTTTGCTGGCGCTGTATGTGGTGATCGTCAAAGGTGCGGGCTATGTGACCATCGAACCCGCCTGGGGGCTGTACCTGTTCACGGCCTGCATTCTGGCATCGCTGGCGATTTCCCTGAAAACCGCCGCAAAAGGGCAACCAGCCGCATGAGCAAGAACTCTCCGAATTTCACCTGTACCGCCTGCGGGGCCGCCCATCGCAAATGGATTGGCAAATGCGAAGGCTGCGGGGCGTGGAACACGCTGATCGAAGAGGCACCGCTGTCGGCGGGGCCCAAGGCGTTGGGTGGCAAGGGCCGTGCCATCCACCTGACCGACCTTGCCACCGTCGGAGAGGCCCCGCCGCGGGTGTCTTCGGGCATTGACGAGCTGGACCGCGTGCTGGGGGGCGGCCTTGTGCCCGCCTCGGCCATACTGGTGGGCGGTGATCCCGGGATCGGCAAATCCACCCTGCTGCTGCAGGCGGCGGCGTCTTTTGCCACCCATGGGGTCAAATGCCTGTACATCTCGGGCGAGGAATCCTCGGCCCAGGTGCAAATGCGGGCGCAGCGGCTGGGGCTGACATCGGCCCCGGTGGCCTTGGGCGCGGAAACCAATCTGCGCGATATTCTGACGACGCTGGACACCGAACGCCCCGGTCTGGCCATTATTGATTCCATCCAGACCATGTGGCTGGACACTGTGGATTCCGCCCCCGGTTCGGTCAGTCAGGTGCGCGCCGCCTGCCACGAACTGGTCACGTTCGCCAAACGCCGCGGCGTTGCGGTGATTCTGGTGGGCCATGTCACCAAGGATGGCCAGATCGCAGGCCCGCGCGTGGTGGAACACATGGTCGATACCGTGCTGTATTTCGAAGGCGAGCGTGGCCATCAGTTCCGCATCCTGCGCGCGGTGAAGAACCGGTTCGGTCCGGCCGATGAAATCGGGGTGTTCGAGATGACCGGCGACGGGCTGCAACAGGTGCTGAACCCCTCGGCGCTGTTCTTGTCCGAACGCGGGCAGGCAAGCCCCGGCTCGGCGGTGTTCGCGGGCATCGAAGGCACAAGGCCCGTGCTGACGGAAATTCAGGCCTTGGTCGCGCCCTCGCCCCTTGGAACCCCGCGCCGCACCGTGGTCGGCCTTGATTCGGGCCGCCTTTCGACGATTCTGGCGGTTCTGGAGGCGCGCTGCGGCATCCCCTTTGCCGGGCTGGATGTGTTCCTGAACGTGGCGGGCGGCATGCGCGTCACTGAACCGGCCGCCGATCTGGCGGTGGCCGCCGCCATCCTTTCGGCGCGTGAAGACGTGGCTATCCCGCCGGAAACAGTGTTATTCGGGGAAATCAGCCTGTCGGGGGCGCTTCGCCCTGTCGGTCAGACCGAAAACAGGTTGAAAGAAGCCGCGAAACTTGGTTTCTCACAGGCTATCGCGCCCAAGGGATCAAAGCTTGGGCAGGTTGAAGGCATGAAGGTGCGGGACATGCCCGATCTGACCGCCTTTGTCGGAGAAATGTTCGGGGCAGGTTGAAGCCCCCACGGAGGCGGACGGATGGAAGGCTTTACCCTTGTTGATGCAGGCGTCGCAGGCATCATCGTGCTGTCGGCGGTCCTTGCCTATTCGCGTGGCTTCGTGCGTGAAGCCATGGCGATTGCGGGCTGGGTCGGGGCAGCGTTTCTGGCCTTCCTGTTCGCCCCTCAGGCCCAGCCCCTTGTCAAGGAGCTGCCCGTGGTCGGCAGCTTTCTGACCGACAGTTGCGAGTTGTCGATCATCGCGGCCTTTGCCGCTGTCTTTGCCATCGGTCTGGTGATTGCGGCACTGTTCACGCCGCTGTTTTCGTCGGTTATTCAACGCTCTGCGCTTGGTGGACTGGATCAGGGGCTTGGATTCCTGTTCGGCGTGCTGCGCGGGATCCTTCTGGTGGGCGTGGCGTTCCTTGTCTATGACCGCGCCGTTGCCGCCAACACCGTGGCGATGGTGGATAACTCGCGCTCGGCCAAGATCTTCGCCTCGTTCCAGTCCAACATCGACGCCGCCGTGCCCAGCGACGCGCCAAACTGGATCGTGGCGCGCTATAATGATCTGACAGCCGCCTGTGCGGCCCCTTCAACACCAGCCGCCCCCGACGCTGCTGCCGAAGCCCCCGCAGCCCCTGCGAACTGACGCGCACAATCAATCTGCGCTGCGGCGCAGCAAATGTTGCAATCGGGGCGTGACAGTCTGCGCCATTGGCCCTAAACGGGGGGCGCAGAATGAACCCGGATTCGAGGCCCCTATGCAACCCTTCTACGCCCATCCGTTTGACGACGATAAGCTGAAGGAGGAATGCGGCGTCTTTGGCGTGATCGGCGTGTCCGATGCCGCCAACTTTGTCGCGCTTGGCCTGCATGCCTTGCAGCACCGCGGGCAAGAGGCGGGCGGCATCGTCAGCTATGATCCCACCACCGGCTTCAACTCGGCCCGCCGTTTTGGCTATGTGCGTGACAACTTCACCAAGGCCGACGTGATGGAAACCCTGCCGGGGTCGCTGGCCATCGGCCATGTGCGCTATTCCACCGCCGGATCGAAGGGTGCCACCGCCATCCGCGACGTGCAGCCCTTCTTTGGCGAGTTTTCGATGGGTGGGGCCGCGATTGCCCACAACGGCAACCTGACCAACGCACTTGCCCTGCGCCGTGAACTGATCGAACGCGGAAGCATCTTCCAATCCTCGTCCGACAGTGAATGCATCATTCACCTGATGGCGCGCTCGATCCAGAAGAACATCTCGGAACGCATCAAAGACGCCCTGCGCCGGGTCGAAGGGGCGTTTTCCGTGGTCGCCATGACCCGCACCAAACTGATCGGCGTGCGCGACCCGCTGGGCGTGCGTCCGCTTGTGCTGGGCCGCATTGGCGACAGCGCCTGGGCGCTCAGCTCGGAAACCTGCGGTCTGGACATCATCGGGGCCGAGTTCATCCGTGAAATCGAACCCGGCGAAATGGTGGTGATCGAGGACGGCAAGGTGAACTCTACCCGGCCCTTCACCCCGGCAAAATCGCGCTTCTGCATCTTTGAACACGTCTATTTCAGCCGCCCCGATTCAATCCTCGGTGGCCGCTCTGTCTATGAAACCCGGCGTCAGATCGGTGTGGAACTGGCCAAAGAGGCACCGGTAGAGGCCGATCTGGTCTGCCCGGTGCCCGACAGCGGCACGCCTGCCGCCATCGGCTACAGTCAGGAATCCGGCATCCCCTATGCGATGGGCATCATCCGCAACCAATACATGGGCCGCACCTTTATCGAACCCAGCGAGTCCATCCGCAACATGGGCGTGCGCCTGAAGCTGAACGTCAACCGCGCCCTGATCAAGGGCAAGCGGGTGATTCTGGTCGATGATTCCGTCGTGCGCGGCACCACCAGCCGCAAGATCAAGGACATGATCCTTGAGGCGGGGGCCGCCGAAGTGCACTTCCGCATTGCATCGCCGCCCACGGCATGGCCCTGTTTCTACGGTGTCGATACGCCCGAACGCTCGAAACTTCTGGCCGCGACGATGACCGAAGACGAGATGCGCGACTGGATCGGTGTGGACAGTCTGAAGTTCATCTCGCTGGACGGGCTTTACCGCGCCGCAGGTCAGATCAATGGCCGCGACGCCGCGCAACCGCAGTATTGCGATGCCTGCTTTTCGGGCGATTACCCGGTTGCGCCCTCGGACAAGATCGAAGAGGGATTCGAGATGAAAGCCGCGGAATGAGCGCAGAGGTAGACACCTACCTTTCCGCCCACTCCCCGGCCTTTCGCACCGCGCTGGAAACCCTGCGCGGGCAACTCAGATCGCTGCTGCCCGACCATATCGAATGCATGTCCTACGCGATGCCGGGTTTTCGTGCGCCCGGACCAAAGGGCAAGATGGTGATCGGCTATGCCGCCTTTACCCACCACATCGGGCTTTATCCGCACTCGGGCGGCATCATCCCCCTGATTGATTGCACGCCGTTCAAAACCTCGAAATCCGGCGTGCTGTTCACGCCCGATACGCCGCTGCCATTGCCGCTGATCGCCCGCATCGTGCGCGCCCGGCAGGCGGAACTGGCCAAAGGCTGCCCCTGACACTTGCCCTTTCACATCGGCTCAAATATCCAGCCGACACCCATGCCGCCGCCGCGAAGGATCACACCATGACCAACCGCCTTGCCCTGATCACCGGAGCCTCCCGTGGCCTTGGTGCGGCCTTGGCCGAGCAGCTTTGTGCCCGCGGCTGGGATGTTGTGGCCGTGGCACGGACCGCAGGCGCGCTGGAAGAGTTGGACGACCGGGTCAAGACCCTTGGCCTTCCGGGGGCGGGCCATCTGACATTGGCCCCGATGGATGTGACCAATGACGATGCGATGCGGCATCTGTGCCTGTCGATCCACCAACGCTGGGGCGGCCTGGATCTGTGGGTCCATCCGGCGGTGCATGTGGCCCCATTGGCCCCGGCGGGGTCACTTGATGCCAAGGATTGGGACAAATCCATCGCCACCAACACCCGCGCGACCGGCAGCCTGATCCCGATGGTGGAACCCTTGCTGCGCGCCGCAGGTGGCACTGCGCTGTTTCTGGATGATCCGCGCGCGGGCGAGAAATTCTTTGGTGCCTATGGGGCGACCAAAGCGGCGCAGATTGCGCTGGCCCGCAGCTGGGCCGCCGAAAACGCCAAACATGGGCCGCGCGTGCTGATCGCCACCCCTGCCCCGATGCCCACCGCCACCCGCGCCCGGTTCTACCCCGGCGAGGATCGCAGCCTGCTGACCCAGCCGCGCGATGAGGCCGTCAGACTGCTGGATCAGCTTTAGGCCAGAAGGGTTCGCCCCTACGGATTTCACCGTGACGGAATTCGGCCCGCCCGATCCGGGCCAGACGGAATGTCACGCCATGTCATGCGCGGGCATCAGCCCAGCGCCATAGCCATCGCACGCCAAAGCGGCTCTTGGGGTTCCAGCCCCACCGACAGCCGGATAAACCCCGGTGCCACCGCATCCCCCCACCGCGCGCGGCGTTCGCCCGACGTGTGGGTGCCGCCGAAACTGGTGGATTGCACGATCAGCGGGCAGTCCGTCAGGAACCGTTCGGCTGCCTCTGCATCGGCCAACTCAAAGCCGATCAGAAAACCAAACCCCGACATCTGCCGCGCCGCAATCGCATGGGACGGGTCAGATGGCAGCCCCGGATAACGCAGGTTCCGCACCCGTGGATGCACCGCCAGCCGTTCCGCTATCACCGCGGCCGTCGCACACATCCGCGACAGCCGCACTTCCAATGTCTCAAGCCCGCGCTGCACCAGCCAGGCCTCGAACGCCCCCGGCACCGCACCCGACAACCGGCGGCCCTCGCGCAGCCGCGCGACAAAGCCGGCATTGCGGCTGGCAACATGGCCAAACAGCACGTCCGAATGCCCAGCCGGTGCCTTGGTATCCGCCGCCACCACCACATCGGCCCCCAGATCCAAGGGGCGCTGCAACAACGGCGTCATCGTGGTGTTGTCCGCGATCACCATCGCCCCCGCCGCATGGGCGCGCGCCGAAACCCCGGCAATATCAATGACATCAAGCCCCGGATTGGACGGGGTTTCGATCAGCACCGCCGCCGCCCCCGTGAAATCCGCCGTGCCGAAATCGCGCGTCGCCACCTCGATCACCTCGACACCGTAAGACGACAGCACCTGCCCCGCCAACAACCGGCTGACATAATAGCCGTCCGACGGCAGGATCAACCGCTTGCCCGCCCCAAGGGCTGCAAACAGCGCCGCCGAAATGGCGGCCATACCAGACGGAAACGCCACGCAGGGCGCATCCTCCAGCAAGGCCAACTGCGCCTCCAGCATCTCCCAGGTGGGCATGCCGCTGCGGCCATAGACATGGCTCAGCCCTTCGGTATCGGGGGTGTGGTAGGTGGCCGACGAGACGATCGGTGGCACGATCGGCGCGCCCGGTGCCAGCGCCCCGCGATGATGCAACAGCGCCGCCGCGCGGTCTTTGGCCACCTTGTCCATGCCCCGTTACTCCAGCCGGGCCGGGAACCCCGGCGCGCGCAGATCGGTGGACAGCAGGTCTTCCAGCAATTTCGCGATCATGGGCGATTGTGCCTCGCCCCCATAGGCCGCCTTGGCCGCGATATAGGTCTGGTTGGTCATCGAGGCCAGATCCAGCGGCACCCCGAACTCTTTGCCAAAACCAAGCGCGAACCCAAGATCCTTCAGCGCCAGATCAATATTGAAGGCGATGTCGTAAGACCCGTTCAGGATCAGCGCGCCTTCGGTTTCATGCACGAAACTGTTGCCGGACGACGCCGCAATCGCGTGCCATGCCTGCGCCAGATCAAGGCCCCCGCGCTTGGCCAGCATCAGCGCTTCGGACGTGGCCTTCAGATGGATGAAGGCCAGCATATTTGTGATCACCTTGATGATGCAGGAAGATCCCAACGGCCCCATGTGGAAAATCTTGTCCCCCATCGCCTGCATGGCCTTGTAATGGGTGTCGTAAAGGTCGCGATCCCCCCCCGCCAGCATGGTGATCTTGCCCTGATAGGCCAGATGCACGCCGCCGGTCACCGGCAGTTCCATCATGCGCACGCCCGCCCCGGCGGCAACAGCGGCCAGGTTCAGCACCTCGTCGCGGCCCAGGGTTGACATCTCGACCCAGGACGCACCCGGCCTCATGTGCGGCAGGATGTTGCGCAACACCCGCTCGGACACCGCAGGCGACGGCAGGCAGGTGATGACATGATCGACCGCAGCCGCAAGGTCTTCGGCGCTGCCCGCCAACACAGCCCCCTGCGCCACCAGTGGCGCGGCCAGTGCGGGGTTCAGGTCATAGACCGTGACCTGAACCCCGGCCTTCACCAGACAGCCCGCACAGGCCGCCCCAAGATTGCCAAGGCCGATATATCCGTAATGCATGTTATCCCCGTTTGGATTGGGGGCGGCGCTCCGGCCGCCCCGGATGGTTCAAGCCCCGTAACCCACGATGCCCTTGACCTCGCAGAAGTCATGGATGCCCCAATCAGCATATTCGCGGCCATTGCCGGACTGCTTGTAGCCGCCGAAAGGGGCCGAAGTGTCCCAATCGGGGTAGTTCAGGTTGACAGTCCCGGCGCGCAGGCGCCGCGCCACCGGAAT
>CAZCFC010000015.1:0-20994 GCA_964497815.1 uncultured Cypionkella sp. | reverse complement strand
GGTAATCCCCCCCGAAAGTAAGGGGCTGCATAAGTAGAATTTTCTCGCCAAGATGAACGAGGAGATTCTGAATGAAGACAAGCAGATACACTGAGGCGCAGATTCTTTCGATCCTGCGTCAGGCCGAAGGCGGGATGCCGGTGGCCGAGCTGTGCCGGTCGCATGGCATGAGCAGCGCGTCGTTTTACAAGTGGCGGGCGAAGTATGGCGGCATGGACGCGTCCCTGATCAGCCAGATGAAGGCCATGGAAGAGGAGAACCGGCGGCTGAAGCGGATGTATGCGGACCTCAGCATGCAGGCCGATCTGCTCAAGGAGGCTCTGGGAAAAAAATGACGCGGCCATCTCAACGCCGCGAGATGGCCGAGAAAGCGGTGGCGCAACGAGGGGTCAGCATAGCGCTGGCCTGCCGGGCCTTCGGAGTGAGCGAGACCTGCTACCGCTACAGCCCGAAGCTGAAGGACGAGAACGAGGAGATCGCCGATCTTCTGGTCGGGTTGACCGATGCCCGCAAGACCTGGGGCTTTGGCTTGTGCTTCCTGCATCTGCGCAACGTGAAAGGGCATCCGTGGAACCACAAGCGCGTCTATCGCATCTATTGCGCGCTGGAACTGAACCTGCGGATCAAACCTCGCAAGCGGCTGAAGCGCGAGAAGCCCGATGCCCTGGCGGTGCCGGACGCGCCGAACATGACCTGGTCCATGGACTTCATGGCCGATCGCCTGGGGGATGGCCGCCAGTTCCGGCTACTGAACGTGCTGGATGACTTCAACCGGGAGGGCTTGGGCATCGAGGTCGACTTTTCGCTGCCGGCCGAAAGGGTCATCCGCAGCCTCGACAGGATCATCGAATGGCGCGGCAAGCCCGGCACCATAAGGGTCGACAACGGCCCCGAATACATCAGCGGAAAGCTGATGGAATGGGCCGAGAAGCGGAAGATCAACATCCAGCATATCCAACCCGGAAAGCCCCAGCAGAACGCCTACATCGAGCGCTACAACCGCACCGTCCGGCATGAATGGCTCGACCAATACATCATCGAAACCATCGAGGAGGCCCAGGACTTCGCCACGCAATGGCTCTGGACTTACAACAACGACCGCCCGAACATGGGCATCGGCGGCATCACCCCCGCCCAGAAACTGAAAATGGCCGCGTGAATTCTACGGATGCACCCCGCTAAGAATGGGGGGATTACCAGATCTGCAGCGCTTACGAGCATCATTGATCAAAAAATTGACAGATGGATAGCCCAACACCAAGATAATCAGCATGTACTGGAAAAGTATCAATGGCTGAGAAAGAAATGGAAAGACATCAAAGAAGCTGTCGAGAGCCGGGGCGATCGGTGAATCGAAGACTTGGATCAAGTTAATAATAAGCGCCGCGACAGCAAAACGCGTCGGCAGGCCGAAACCGCCATCTTCCAATACATCAACGGCTTCTATAACCCACGCCGTCGGCATTCGGCATTGGGAGGAAAAAGCCCCTTGGCCTTCGAGCGCCAGGTGGCCTAAACGAGCACTTGGAGCGGCACAAATACGTGACAAGACCAACGCTTTGACAGCCCCCCGCGAGATCATACTGTTGAGCCTACCGCAGCCGAAGGACAAACGCGCGAGCGGGGTGCAGACGACGAGACAGGGCCGGAGCGCTTCCGAACCAAGTCACGTGATCGGGAGCGAAAGAGATATGCCGGAGATGGGCGACCTCTTGCGGGAGGGCAGTGTCACAGATCCTTTTTTCGAGGTGCTGAACGACGGCGACTGGAATGCCTGCATCGGAAAGCAGGGCGACGAGATCAACTACGTCGAAGGCTACCTCCAAGCGGCGCAACTGCTGGTCGATACGCCGTTGGAAAAGGAAATGTTCGGCAGCCGCGACACGCTTGCCATGCCAATCCTCTTCAATGCCCGACACGGCTTGGAACTGGCCCTGAAGTATGTCCTTCGCGAGCTTGGCGCGCTAGGCATGGCGCGCACGCGGGAGGGCCCTGTGGACCATGATCTCCATGCCTACTGGGTGCATCTCAGCGAGCAGCGCATCGGCGACCGGGCGTGTCGCGAGCAGCTGGCAGAGCTCAGGCCGTTCGTTGAGAGCTTCATGAAGCAAAATATCGACGGACAGGAGCTGCGCTATTTCGAAAATCGCGACGGCAAACAAAGCCTCGGCGAGCAGGCTGTCGTCAACCTCCCGCTCATTCAGGCCGCGGTGCGGGAGCTACGGGACATTCTGGACCGGCTGATGGAGCGCGTGGCCCGCCTTGCCCAGGAGCATGTCTCCGGCACGAGAACTGCGGAATGCTCTCGATCGGACCTCATCGCGATCGCCCGGATCGTCGGCCCAAAACCAAGCTGGACCGAGGATGCCTTCGTGGATCGCAAGGCCGATGCGATGGCGCAATTCGGGCTTTCGAGCAAAACCTTCTCGAAGGCGATCGATGCCGTCAAGGCGTCGCGCGAGCTGAAGAACCTGATCGAGGTCGAGAGTAACCGGTGCAGGTCCAGTCTGGATCTGCGTTGATGTCGATCACGCGGTGATCGCCTGCAAAGCGGTAATCATCGTCATGGCCACGTGCATGCCAACACGGGGGACAGAGGTGGTCAGGGGCGGGCCCTGCAATGCGATCTGTTGATTGCCGTCAACGCAGTCTGGCGCATCGTCGGTCATGTTCAGGGCAGAGCCGAGGGGGTTGGCGGCAGCACGGGTTTGGCCCGATCTTTGCATTGGAAAGTTGATGACGGATTCATGGAAGCGGCAAATCAAGGCTGCGCAGGAACTTGCGCAACTGACGCATCAAGCACCACTGCTGGCGGCATGTGCCATGCCTGTTTCTGATGCGCAGATCCGCATTCTTGACGAGATGGAGTTGTTTTCACGTCATTGGTTTGATCGCCAACGCGCAGCAACCCATTCGACCTGTGAAACGGTCAAGGCGTTGGCGGTCAAAGGATATTCTGATCCGTCTGTCACAGCACAATGCCTGTCTGCGTGGTCAGCCGGCGTGACGCAGCGCATGGCAGAGGAAATGCGCGCGGGCATGAATCTTTGGATGTGCTGCACGGCGCAGTTGGCCAAGGGCGTGGCCACATCAGGCGTTGTTGGTGCCAAAGTGGCCAAAGTGGTCGCGCCAATGCCAGCCAAAAATCACAGCACGCCGGTTTGACACGGCGAAAGGCCGATGGGTGCGTCCCATTCCGAAGGAAACTTCATTCGCAGCAAGGAGCCCAAGATGTGGAACTATCTGTTCAAGCAAATACTTGCAAAGCTTGTGAAAACCGGCACCTTGATCCTTTATTTTCCCGACCATTCAGCCGCCCGTTTCGGCAATTCAGAAGCCCCAAGGGTGACTGTACGCATCGTTGATCCGGCCTTGATTGCCAGACTTGTCCGCAATCCCGATCTGGCTTTTGGCGAAGGGTACATGGAAGGCGGATTGACGGTTGACGGCGACGATTTGCAGGGGCTGATGCAGATCGTTCTGCAAAATCTGGAGCCGAACCGCCGGGTTTGGTGGCACGATCTGGCCAGGCGGTTTCGCATGATCCGGCGGCACCACGAGCAAGCCAATGGGCATCGGAAATCCCGCCGCAATGTAGAGCGGCACTATGATTTGTCCGGAAGTCTGTTTGACCTGTTTCTTGACAAGGAGCGCTATTATTCCTGTGCCTATTTCAGGTCCGAGACGGACACACTCGAACAGGCCCAGGTCCAGAAGGTGGCCCATATCGCGGCCAAACTGCTGTTAAGGCCCGGCATGCGGGTGCTGGACATCGGCTGTGGCTGGGGCGGGCTGGCGATCAGACTTGCGCGCGACCACGGTGCCCATGTCACAGGTGTCACCCTGTCACAGGAACAATATGCCTTTGCAACCGAACGGGTGCGCGCGATGGGGCTTCAGTCGAACGTGGACATCCAGCTGAAGGATTACCGCGCGGTTTCGGGCAGTTTTGACCGAATTGTGTCTGTGGGAATGTTCGAACATGTAGGAGTACCGAATTACCGCGCCTTCTTTGGTACGGTCCGCGACTTGCTGTTGCCTGATGGCGTGGCGGTCATTCACACCATCGGTCGGGCTGAACCTCCGGGGGCGACCAATCCCTTTATTGCGCGCCACATCTTTCCCGGTGGTTATGTGCCGGCCGCGTCCGAAGTCCTGACAGCAATAGAGCAAGAGACGCTTTGGGCAACGGATGTCGAATGTCTGCGCCTGCATTATGCCAAGACACTGCAGGTCTGGCTGGAACGGTTCGAAGCCAATGTCGAAAAGGTCGCCATGCTGTATGATGAGCGGTTCATCAGAATGTGGCGCTTTTATCTGGTTGCCAGCGAGCAATCCTTTCGGTTCCAACGGCAGGCTGTGTATCAGTTTCAATTGGCACGCAGCATCAACGCGGTGCCGATCACACGGGATTACCTGTATTCCGAAACGGTCGCCCACAAAGCCAAAGGACGCATCGCGGCCGAATAGGCGCAGAACACCGTAGCCATGGCTTTTGCCACCTTGAATCCGAGGGCAGGTTTTCTTCTGTTCGGCGTAAGGTCTTCGATTACGCGATGGGCTTATCAGGCATGTCTGCCGCCTGATCGTCGGGGATGCGACGGGCAAGCGCGCGCAGCGATGCCGTCGAAAGGGCACCTACGCCGAACAGGACAATGCCAAAGTTGACCATCCAGCCAAGCACAGGCACAAAGTTCAGCAACGCCATCACGATCAGGCCACCGGCCAAAATGCCAATCCGAAGCCCGGGCGTCGGGTCTTTCTGGTCTGCGAAAGCCTGAAAAAGCCGCATGGCCAGAATATAGACGCCAAGCACATACCCCAGCGCCCAAAGTGCCAAGACGGCAAGAACGACAATCGGCACAAACGGCAGACCTATGATCGTCATCGCCGTGACAGGGATCAGACCGATCGTGGTGGCAAGGCCCAGAAGGCCCAACAACACGATGAATGCCGGTTGCCGGATGGCACGCAGCCGCATGGTCTCGATCCGCCCGGGCACCATCCAAAGAAACGCGCCGCCCAACAAGATCAGGAAAGCCAGACTTAACAAGAAGCCGATTGCCAAGGCCGCAGTGCCGGGAAACATCGGCATGTCGCGCCCGTGCCAATCACTTCCCCACCGGCGCATTCCATCGAAGCGGTCGGCAAATGACCCGATCTCTTGAAACGTGACGCGCTCGGGCGGAATGACGTCCTTGGGTATGGTCGTGGCAGCCGGCGCTGCATAGATCAGCGTGCCGCCAATCCGCGCCTTGGGTCCGAAATTGATGCGCTCGGCCTGCAAAAGAACGTTGCCTGTCACCGGCGCATTCAGAGTGATTTCGCCGCCGACAGCCGAAAGCGCCCCACCGATTGCACCGTCAATCATGATGCTGCCCGCCAGCATTCGTGCATTTCCGGCCACAGATGCCATATCCGATGTGCGCAAGGAAAAGCCAAGCAGGGACAGATCACCCCGCACCGGCGCGTTCACCGCCAAAGCGGCACCGGCGGCATAAAGGTCGCCCTCCACATCCGAGTTCACATCAAGATCGAACCCGGTCACATGCGCATCCCCGGCGACGCGGCCTTTCAGGACCAAAGCAGCACCCGAGGCAAAGACATCGCCAGAAGCCTGCACATCAGCCTGCCCGGATGAGGCACTGACAAAGGTATCAGACCCGTTCGCAATCTGCGCAGTCTGTGCTTTCACCAAGGCCGACGGCGCAGACATGAATGCCGCAACAGCAAGAACGGCAAACACCCGATGTGCAAGCGGCATGGCGGTGATCCTTTTCAAACGATGACAAAGGTTTGCGCCGTTGGCACTTGCGTTCATTGACGACCGTCAACATCCGCTTCGAATGACATCCGGCGGCGCGCGCGGGCAATGATGGCGGTCAATGCGCCCAAACCGGTGACATGAAACAAGGGAAGGTAGAAATCAGGAAGACAATGATGCCTGCAGCCCGTCTGATGAATGCTTCCGGCAGTGCCATCCTGTGCTGCATCGCGCTGCTTTTGGCCCCGCCGAATGCGGCCTCGGCAGAGATGCATGAACCGACGGCGCGTCCTTTCAGCCTTGCACCGATGCTTGCCGAAACACTTCCAGGCGTCGTCAGCATCTTTGCCGAAGGGACAGGGGGGGATTTCACCGGCACGGATCAGCCGGTGCCGAATTTTCAGGACTATTTCAGCCTGCCGCTTCTTCAGCCCTGGCCAGAGCCCAGCTTCAACACCTCTGGCTCTGGCGTCATAATTGACGCCAAGCGGGGTATCGTTCTGACGAATGCCCATGTCGTGGAAGGTGCCCGCCAGATCATGATGCTGCTGAACGACGGTCGCGAAGCCGAGGCGCGTGTGCTTGGGGTCGATCCTGAAATCGACATTGCCGCATTGGTGGTCAAGGCAGATGGGCTGCATGAAATCCCCATCGGGACTTCGTCCAGCCTGCAAGTTGGTGATCAGGTTGTTGCGATTGGGAACGCATTCGGACTGGATCAGACAGTCACGTCGGGGATCATCAGCGCCTTGGGGCGAAACAACCTTGGCATCGAAGGCTATGAAGATTTCATTCAGGTCGACGCGTCTATCAATCCCGGCCATTCGGGCGGTGCCCTGGTCAATCTGCAAGGCGAGTTGGTGGGGATCAATACCGCCATTCTTGGCCCGGCCGGGGCAAGTGTCGGCATTGGATTCGCCATTCCTGTCGATATGGTCATGCCGGTTGCCAGACAGTTGATCGAATATGGCCGGATGGATCGCGGGGTGTTTGGCGTGGTTGTTCAGGATATCACGCCCGCCTTGGCGCAGGCGCTAAGCCTTGATGCGTACACGGGCGTCCTGATCGCGGACGTGGCACCCGGCACCCCGGCCGCAAGTCTTGATCTGAAGGCTGGCGACGTGATCCTTTCCCTGAACGATATTCAGTTGGCTTCGACGGAAATGCTGCGCAACCATATCGGCACATTGCCAGCAGGCTCGCCGGTGGCGATTACCCTGATGCGCGATGGCACCAGACAGAAGCTTAGTTCGCACCTTGCGCCGATCAGCGATGGTCCTGACGGAGGGCAGCCCTTGCCGAATGCCAAGAAGCAGCCCGTCGTCCCCCATCTGGAAGGATCGGTTCTGGTCGAGACCGCCGCGACGGATGACAGTCCCGCAGCCATCCGCGTGGATTGGCTTGGAACCCAAGCGGCAGGCTCGCGGGATGGGCTACAGATCGGTGATCTTATCCTGTCGGTCAACAATGTCCCAACCCCGACAATCCGTGCCCTGATCGAACAGGTAAAGGCCATGACAGACCCTGTCGTCGCCAGAGTATCCCGTGATGGTCAGGCCATGTTCGTCGTCATAAGGTAGCCAAGAATGAACACCTTGTCCCGCCCTCCGGTGGAAGTCCCCGGCGATACACCGCAGGAAGCCCCCGACAACAGCCCCGCCGAAACACCCTATGCCCCCCCCATCGAAAGGCCATCCGAACCCGCACCCGAAACGCCAGTCAGCCCACCCCCGGAAATGCCCCCGGATCCCGAGCAGTTTCAGTCGGGTTTTATCAGTCGAACACGCGTCATCACGGTGTGGTAAACATTCAAATCAACAGGGATTCAGGGCCTTGGTCATCGCCTGCAACGGCTGTCCGCACGGAAGCGCCCCGGGGTTCGCGGACAGGCAACCGCCCGCCGTGATCTGGTTCACCGCGGCCCAATCTGATCAACAGCGGAACGCAATGGCCTGAATCCGCCGGAAATATGTCGTAAAGTCAGCTCTGTCAGGCACCGCGTCAGGCTTCTATCATCGCGCCGTTGGCTTACTTGAAGATCAAGGCGATTTCTTCTTCATTCAGCAGTTTCCACTGACCGGGCGCAATCGCATCCGGCAACGACAAACCGCCCAGTCGTTCGCGGTGCAGGTCCTCGACATGGTTGCCAGTGGCCGCGAACATGCGGCGCACCTGGTGATACCGGCCCTCGGTCACCGTCAGCAGGGCTTCGGTTTCCGAAACCACTTCCAGTTCGGCAGGAGCAAGCGGCTTGTCGTCACTTTCCAACATCATCCGACCCGAGGCAAAAAGGTCGCCCTCGGTGCCACCCAGTGGCCGGGCCAGCTTGGCGCGATAAGTCTTCCTGACGTGGCGCTTGGGGCTGATGATGCGATGCAGCAGGTCGCCATCGTCGGTCAGCAACAATAGCCCGGACGTCTGCTTGTCCAAACGACCGATGGTCGAGATTGCCGGCTCACGCCGCCTCCAACGGTTGGGCAGGATGTCATAGATCAGCGGTCCGTCTTCCTTGTGCGAACAGGTCATCCCCAAGGGCTTGTTCAAAAGGATGACCAGGCCTGCAAGCGGGTCAAGCGCCTTGCCGTCAATCTGCATGCGGTTCGGCAAATCCGAAGTGACAGGGATGCGTGTGGTGGCGTCCAGAAACCTGGCACCGTCCAAGGTTATACCGCCCGCTCTGGCCAGTCGCGCGATCTCGTTGCGCGAGCCATAGCCCATAGAGGACAGAAGTTTGTCAACGCGGGAGGTTGGAACCTTGGCCATTATTTCAAATTCCCGAAGCTAGCCTGAATGTCCGCCCATTGCATGCCTGCGACACCCCGAACAATCCATGACCTGTGCGTTTAGCGCCATGGGTGTATCGCCACAAGGCGGCCATTCGACGATTGCGGTCATCCGACGTTGGCTGCAAAATCGGAAATGCCGTCGATCATGGCCTGTCCGCAGTCGGTATGTTTGGCCAACACCTTGAACATGCGCAAGAATACGTTTGCCCCAGCCCCTTGTGAAACCGGTTTGCGACAGAGGTCCACTTGCCGCAATCTTTGGGCAGACCGCGCCGGGGCAGGTCAGGGTGGTCTGGATCAAGCTTGTCCCGGTTTGATACCTTTGAAGCCTTCCGCAACTGAATTGAAAATCTGTTCTGGCCCGCATTGGCGGTGATCGCGACGGTTGCGGCGGAAAGATCGTGATACCGGGCGTCAGGCCATATCGCATCTGGCCAAATCGCATCTGGCCACATCGCATCTGCGTGTACGGCAGACTTTTCATCTGTTTCTGCGGCAACGTCTGGCCGCGCCGCATCCACCGCCGATGGGCGAAGGTTCGGCGCGATAACTAGGCACAGGTTCGTCATTTCCAAATTCTGGGACAGGATGTAAAGTGAACTTGGTATCAGACTCAGGATCAGATCGTGAAACAGCCGCCTTCTGGCCTGACGCAGTCGCCCGCGCCAAACCCCACAGGTGCCGTCGGTCATGACGTGAATCTTTGGGCCTTGCTTGACGCTTTGCCTGTGCCGATGCTGGTCCACGAGCTGGGGGTCGGCGGTAAGGTGCGTTTTGTGAACCCAAGCTTCACCGCTGCCTTCGGTCATACCTTGGCGGATATTCCGACGCTGCAGGCGTGGACGGAACATACCTGTCCAGACCCTGATTATCTTCAAGGGGTGATGGCGCGCAAGGCGACCGGTGCGGTCATGCCACCGGAAGAATACCGATTCCTCGACAAGGCGGGGCGACCGCGCAATGTGCTGATCGGCATCGCCTTGCAGGGCGATCTGGTCATTGCCACGTTTCAAGACCTGACGGACACGCGCGCGGCCGAAGCGGCGCTGAATGCCCAGCGCCGCGCGAATGAGCAGGTGGCTTTCGCGCTGACCGAAAACATGCCTGCTGGTGCCTACACCATGGTGCTTCGACCGGGCGCGGAATGGGCCGAGTTCGTCTTCGTCAGCAAGCAGTTCCTGCAGATGCTGGAACTGACACACGAAGAGGCGCTGGGCGATCCGACGAAGGGCTTTTCGCGCGTCCATGCCGATGATCGTCCGCGCTGGCTGAAGATCAACGCCGAGGCCTTTGCCAAACGGCTGCCCATTTCCAGCGAGGCCCGCATCGTTGCGAACGGCGAAACGCGGTGGATACGCGCCGAAGCCGTCCCGCGTGAACTCGACGATGGTTCGTTGATCTGGGAAGGCCTGCTTGTTGATATCACCCCGCTGAAAGAGATCGAGGCACGGTTGAAGGCGGTCCTTGAAGCGTCCCGGTCATTCACGTGGAGCCTGGACTTGCATACTCGAAGGGTAACGTTCGATGAAAGCTGGGTTGTCGCGCATGGATATGGACCCCATTTGACGCTTGCAAACTGGTTCGAGGCATTGCACCCGGATGATGCACCCGCTGTCAAGGCTGGGCTTCAGGCCCTTGGCAGCGATGTGATCGAGCGGCAAAGCATGGTCTACCGTCGCTGGCATCAGGACGGACACTGGCACTGGATGCAGGTTCAGGCCGGCATCAGCGCGCGTGACAGCGACGGCAAGCCGGTCGCGATTTCCGGCGTCAGCTTTGACATCACCGACGAGATGACGGCGCGGGCGCAGGCGCAAGAGGAACAGGCGCAGCTGCGCGAGGACTTGCAGCGCGCGCAACAGCGGGACACGGTAGCGCAGATCGCCGGTGGCGTGGCGCATGATCTGAACAATCTGATCGCGGTGGTGGCCGGAACGACAGAGATGCTGGCCTTGCAGGCCAAAGGGCAAGTGTGGCTGCAAGACGGGCTTGGCCGTATCGGCCGCGCGGTCGGCATGGCACATGATCTGGTCGCCGGGCTTGGCGGACTCGTCCGACCAGACCAGCCGCGCGAGGCACTTGATCTTTGCAGGCTGCTGCGAAGCGGGATGGATCTGCTGGGCCAACGGCGCATTATGCGGCACAGCGTACACCTCGAATTGCCTCAGTATTGCCCGGCCGTGTGGGCCAATCCGACCGAGGTTGCGCAGGTCATTGTGAATCTTGCGATCAACGCCTGCGATGCGGGCACCCAAGAGCGGCCAGCGACAGTCACGCTGGCGACGCTGCCGGCTGGTGCCACTTTGCCGCCGCGTTGGCCCGACGTGGGCGTTCCGCCGCCCCCCGGTTTGCAGATGGCTTTGTTCACGATCACGGATACCGGATCAGGCATAACCGATGTGGTGCGCGCACAGATGTTCCGGCCCAATTTCACCACCAAGGGCAAGGCCGGCACCGGGCTGGGACTGCTGATCGTCTCGACCATCCTGCAGGCAAACCGCGCGGCGTTGTGGGTCGACAGCACGCCCGGCCTGGGCACAACCATGACAGTGGCCTGGCCGGCCGCTGCGATGGCGGGGGGCGGCGCTGCCCCGGACGGACCGGACGCGACGGCGCCGTCGGCCGCCACCGCCCCGGCCGATCTGTTGCGCGGCCTGCGCGTGCTGGTGGTGGACGATCTGGCGGATGTGGCCGAGGTTCTGGCCGATATGCTGGAGTCTGCGGGCGCGGTGGCAGTCGCCGTTTCGGACCCCAACGAGGCGGCTCAGGCGTTGACCGATGCCCCCGGGGTCTGGTCGGCGCTGGTGACTGATCTGCACATGGAAAGCATGGACGGCCGGACACTGGCACGCCATGCGGGCACGCTGACGCCACCTGTCCCGACGGTGCTGGTCACCGCCCGTCCGGACACGCTGGGCGACGCCCCGACGACCGAGTTCGCCGCAGTCCTTTCCAAGCCGGTCACCGCCGCCCGACTGGTCCGCGCCGTGCGCGCAGCCGCCGACCATGCGCGCGCTGTCACCAAGGACTGAGGCAGCCGCGCGGCAGACCGAAAGCAGGGGCTTCAGCCGCCTGATTTTCGCGCAAACTTGGCTCTTTGCTGGTCAGCAGGGGCAAAAACCACCGGATTGAAACGCGATCAAATACCGCCGTTTCTATCCGCAGACTGGCTGCGAAGGCAGATTGCTGCTGTCAGACCGGCTTGGATGATACGCGGCAGCAAACCTGAGTCAGGCCCAATTTTGGCTGCCGATAAGGGCGGACATCCTCACAGCAGACCCCGCGCGCCGGTCATGTCCTTGCCCCTCAAAGGGTCGTCGGGACGACAACGGGTCACACAAGTTCAAGGCGGATTGACATCTGATAGCCGTGGCTGCGAACGACATTGATCGGCTGCCCCGGTGCGCCAGCCGCGATCATCTTCTTGCGCAGCCGCACGATTCTAACCTCGATTGCGGCCTTGCTGACCCCGGCGTCGCCACCAATCAGACTGGCGATACGGCTGATTTCCAGCCGGTTGCTTGGTGCGCGCGCAAATTCGGCCAAAAGCTCGACCTCGGCGGCAGACAGCGCAATCCGCTCGGTCGGGCCGGACAGCGTCATTGTGGCGCAATCGAGGATCAGCGTCTTCGGCTCGGGTTTGCGTCGGTTCAGACGACGTGCAAGCGCCTCGACCGAAGATGTAAGTTCCGGTCCAGAGCTGGGTTTGGTCAGGTAAATATCCGCCCCACTTTCATAACCGATGCGCCGCTCGTTCGGCTCGCCTCGGGCTGTCAGCATCACGATGCCCACGCTTGGGTGTTCGGCCCTGGCACGGCGCGCAACCGAGATACCGTCTTCACCCGGCAGGTTCAGATCCAGGATCAGGATGTCAACCGCGTCCATGTCGCCCCTGCTCCAAAGGGCCTCTCCACTGTCACAGGCCTCTACGTCATGCCCTTTTTCTGCAAGGACGTCGATCAACGACTCGCGCAGGGCCCGGTTATCTTCGACGATGATGATTTTCAGCATGGCATCCATACCCTGAAGCGGACGTGACCCGGTGTTGGCTCATAGGCAATCTGGCCGCCCAGATTTCCCAACAGGCCGCGCACGATGTAAAGACCAAGCCCGGAACCGATCTTTGCGTTGGCAAGCTGGTTTCGGTAATATTTCCTGTAAATCTGCCCGGGGTCAGGACAACCATATTTGCCCTGCTCATTCTCGACCAGCACAGAAAGACCGTCGGGGCTCTTGTCCAGCGCCACTGTCACGACAGAACTGGACGGAGAGTATTTCAGGGCATTGTCGATCAGATTGCTGAACACGACACCCAGCAAGACCGGATCGCTTTGCAACAGCAGCGGACCTTCGGCGCGCACACAAAGCTGCACCCGTTCCGTTTCGTCGTCGCACAGCCTGCGCAGAATGTCGGCCAGATCGCATGTTTCCGTGCTGATCACCTCATTGTCGCTGTCCAGCCGGATGGTCTGGTTGCATCTGTCAATCACCCCCGTCAGCCCAAGGATCGCATCTGTAACACGGCCTCGTTGGCGGTAACTGATCGTGGGGTGCGACACTGACATGTTGATCACGGCAAGCGCGTGTCTGGTTTCGTGCGTCATCATGTCGATGAACTGGGCAAGGGTGCGGTTTCTTTCTTGCTGAATCGCGCGCTGGTGGTCAATCGCCGCAATCTGGGTTTCCACCTCGTGGGCGGCGGCGAAAAGGTTGCGCACATGAAGATGCAGGATCGTGAACATCAGGATGCCGGTCGTCAGTCCATGGATCATGAACCCGTAAAGCGACAAGAGCGATATCTTGCCAATGCCAATCAGCGACAACACCCAAATCATCAGGGTCGCGGAAAGCAAGGCATAGATCACCCGCGTTGTCGCAAGGCCAGGAGAGGCCTCGGTGCGCGCGGTAAGGGCGTTCAGCATCAGGATGAAGGGGGTCGCGGCGATGCCATATGCATTGAGCTTGAGCGCAATCTGACGGTCAAAGGTCCAGAACAGGATAAAGGCGATAAACATCCCCAAAAGTTGCAGGTCCAGCAACCGGACGGCCACAGCAGCAGGCCGGAACCGGATCAGCACAGCGCGGTGGAAGGTCACCGAAAGCATGGACCCCACGATCACCAAGGTCCGGAACGCCAATGTCAACGTTTCCTGTGCCACCATGGGCGTCAGGACCGCTGCGTAGCCGAATGAGACGATGTTGTGAAACAGCCATGCCGCCTGCATCGCGGCGAACCATCCAAACAGGTGTTCTTTTGTCAGCGCCAGCATCCGCAGGGACCACAGCAGCAGCACCAGCATGAAGGCAAAATAGGATATCTGCACAAAATCGGTGATCAGGTTGATCCTGACCGCCGCCGAAGCCGCCGTTGCCGTGATATTGGCCGCGATCGACCCTGTCGATGCAATCCGGACAAAGTACTCGGCCCCCCCCTTGGGCGGGGCAATTCGATAGCCACGCAACGACGACGGCCATTTTGGTTCGACCAATTGATATCGGGGGGCTGTGACGGACAGAGCGGTGCTGTCTTGCCCGGCAAGGGTGGGCGCATAAAATTTCACGCTGTCCAGCATCGGCGGACGGACGATCACCACCACTTCGCCGCCATCCGGGGCAGGATCAATCCACACCCGCAACCAGATGGCAGACGCCGTATAACCAAGGGTCATCGTCCGTGCGACAGGACGGAATTGTGCTGTTGCAGCGGCATCGACGTCCAGCGCCGCCGTCTCGTCAACCATCAGCTCAATGCGCTGGGCCAGCTCACTTTTTGCCTGTTGTGCCGTGAAGGGAACCATCAGGACAAATGCCACAAGCAGGTTTCGAAGACTGCGCATCACGCCCGGTCTGGGCTGATCGGTCTTGCGACAGATCCTGCTGAAGTCTCGGTTCATGTTCCGCGCCAGATCATTGCCAACATCGAGCCGATACACCGAAGCAACCCTTTGTCCAAGCGATCAATGGGGGTCTGGAGGTGCTGCTATCCAAAGAGAGTCTTACCCTACATAACCCTACACGATATTGATTGCGCACAGCAGATGGGCTTGACGTCACCTGAGTCGAGACAGGCGCAATGGATGGAACGGAGACACGGATGACCAGTGCGAACCTCAACTTCCCTCCCGCCACGGAAGACCACCTGCCGCTGTCCAGCCCGATGGAAGACTGGACGATCAGCCAGCTTTTGAAGGTGCTGTTTCCTGACGTACGGCTGCGCCAAAGATTCCGGCTGCTCCCTTATCTGGAGCAAGTCACCTTGCGCCAAGTGCTTGATAGTACACTTTCGCTTGAGCATTTTCTGGAACAGTGCGGACGGCAACCGCAATGCGGCGACCTGTCTGTCAAACGCTTGCGCGACGTGATCGAACAGACTGCGCTTGCGATGTCTTGGCGTGAACAGGATGTCGGCGCATCGCACCACACGATTTACAGCAAAGCCATTTCAACGCCAGAGCGGATGCCGCTGGGCGAAAAACAGCATCAGGGGGGACGTATGAATGCGCTCTAGACCAATGATAAAATCTCTGCCCGCAGCGCTGTCACAGCGGCTGAACGAGGCAATGGTCTGCCGGATGCTGACGGTTTCACAGCTGGCCTACGCAAGCAATATTACCAAAACGGCGCTCAGCCGCCTGCTGTCCGAAGAACTTGATCGGCTTCCCGATACCTATACGCTGATCAAGCTGTGCTATGCGCTGGACGTAAGCCTTGAGTATCTGCTGGGCCTTGGGGTGCAGCGGACGGATTCCACGATCTCTTTTGGGGCGGATTTCTTTCCAGCCCCCTTTTCAGCCGAAAACACCCTCTACGAAGAGCTTTTCCTGTCTCAGACCAGTGGCTATTTCGTCTATGTCTGCGAAACGGTGCCCGAACTGTTGAAAACGAAGGCAGTGCTAGAGATCGAACTGGGCGACGTGGCGCTTGCCGCGACCTATCACGCACGGATGGAAGCAATTCGATCTGCCGCCGCAACGCGCGAGAACAATGGGCTTGTGATCATGGATTGCCGGATCATTGACCAACTGCTGAGTGGCACCGGGCGGTATGTCGGCCTGACGGCACCGCAGATCAGGGATCAGATCGGGATATTGAACAACTTTTTTGAAAGCCAACTTCCGACCGTCACCGCATCTGTCGTCGATTATCGCAAAGATGGGCTGGCGCAGATGTTCCTGTCGACGCCGTGCCGGGTGGTGTCCCGCATGGGCGACGGATATGTTGCGTCGGGGAATGCGGAACTTTACCGGCATCTGCGACACACCGCACGAAACGCCTGCCGCGCGGGTGTTCCGTTTTCGCAGTATGTCGCGGGGGACACCTCTTTCCTCCGACCCATACCCTCCCAGAACAACGACGATGCCCCGGACGCTGAGGTCCGGGCGCTTGCGGCCAATGGAAGCTACATTCTGGCTTAGGTCGGATGCCCGCATCAAGAAGGCCGGACTTGGCCGCGACACACTGCGAAGAATTCAACCGAGATGCAGTTCGCCTTGCGCACACCTAAACCTGACGCACAGTCTGATGGATGTTTCAGACCGCGGCCCACATGCCGCGTCGGCACCTGATCTTGGCGGCGAAACCTGTGTCACGTGCTTGGCACCAACCACACTGCCTGCGACAGGCAGGGGATGCGTTCGGCCGTTACCTTTCGACCTGCCGCCAGCACACCATCTTTGTCGTACCGCCTGCACCTGTGCGGGCGTCAATGTTCGGACCGGTCAATCAAGGGACCACCTTGACCGAAACCGGATCACGGACCAGTGCAGGCATTGGGCGCAGGATCACCTTCTACAACCTGCAGTGACCCCACACTGCCCATGACGGACAGCCGCCCGCAGTGATCTGCTAAAACGCAATCGCAACCGATCAGCAGGGGCAGGAAGCAGCCTGCATCAGCCGCAAATCTGTTCAGGCACCGGGACGCAGCCCAAAGACATTCCCGTTATCAAAGTCTTCCCGCTCGATTCCTTTGCTCGGGAAGACGCGGATGCGCAGGCTGCTTCTGCCCGGCGCTAGCCGATTGAGTGATGTAGATGGCCGTCGTGACCGTCCGACTTCATCGCACTGTAAAGCGTGTGCGCATAAACCTGCAGGCCCAGCTTCGCCTCGACGTAGGCACGCGCTTGGGCGATGTCGTGCGGGTCATGGTCTTTCAAGGCCATCATGTTCGCAAAGCGATGTTTGACCTGCTCATTCAGAGCATCAGCCAGTGCGGTGAGCAGGACATCCGGCGAACCGCTTTTGATGGCCCTTTCCGCCGCCCGTATCATCGGACCTTCATCCTGCCCGGCTGGTTTTAGCCCTGTGTAGGGGGCTCCTTCTCCAATGCGATGCACCCGCACAACCGTCTCGAAGAAGTAAAGGTCAGCCACCTCGCGTGCCGCTGGCGCGATCATGCGGGCCTTCTGAACCTTGGCGAAAACCGCCCGCACTTCGGCTTCGCCGCTTGCTGGCACATAGGCCAAGGCAAGCGCGACGTCATTCAACTCCAGCGCCCTGCGGGCGGCGGTGACGACCGGTCCGTCCATCGTGTCGCAATGTGGAGGCATGTGGGATCTCCTTGGGTTGGCAGGACAAATTCGCCTTTGCCCAGTTGCACGTCCGGACGAAACGTCATGCTGAATACATACTGTTGTCTTGCACAAAGAGCGCGTGTGGTCGTTGATCAGAGACAACGTGCCGGGAAATGTGAGAAAATCAGCGCCAGAGGCGTTGGCACAATCCGGCGCGGCAAGGGCCATAGGATTATCGGCAGTGGCGTTGCTGGGCGGTCGGAACGCGCTGCGACGCAAAAGGTGATCCAGGTGCAAAATCCCTATCGGATGTCCACTTGCATGCCCAGTTCCCTGGCGGCGTCTTTCAGGGTGCGCGCCAAAGCCTCTTGGCTGTTGTGGGGGCGTTGGGCTGACGGAAACAGCAGACTGATGGCGCGGTCTGCATCCGGGATCTGCAGGGGCCGCACCGTTACTTCCTTGCGATGGATGGCTTGCCGTCGCGCAAAGAGTTCGGGCAGGACAGCAATGCCGGCACCCGTGGCGGCCATCAACAGGATCGAATCCAGACTGGTGCCTTCGTAGTCGTTCGACACAATGCCACCGCTGAGACCCGCAATACCATAGACGATGCGCGCCAAACGGTGGCCGGTGTCAAGAGTCAGCAAACGCTGGCCGCTCAGATCCTCGGCGGTGATCCGCTGTTTGCGTGCCAGCGGATGATCGTTGGAAACCGCCGCCCAAAGTGTTTCCCTGAAAAGCAAGTGCTGATGGGTGTTCGGGTGGTCCTCGGGGGTCGAAATGATGGCGTCGAAGCGACCATTGCGAATGCCCTCATCCAGGCTCAGGGTGTTTTCTTCCCGCACCAAAACGCGCAGATCGGGCTGCTCTTCATGCAAGGACTGCACGGCCTGCGGCAGCAGGTAAGGCCCGATGGATGGCAGGACGCCAAGACGCAGACGGCCACCAAAAGGCAGGCTGCTTGTCATGGCGGCATTCAGTGCATCGACCTCAGACAGAATACGTCGTGCACGTCCCACAAAATCGAGGCCCTTCGATGTGGTAGTGACCCCGCCGCGCCCGCGATGAAAGAGGCGGATTCCAAGCTCGGCCTCAACGGCTGCAATCTGGTTCGAAAGGCTTGGTTGGCTGACATTCAGCAACTCAGCCGCAAGGCTGAAGTTTTCCAGCTGATGCACGGTCACCACGTATTTCATCTGGCGCAGGGTTGGTCGCATATATAGCACCAAGCTATGTTAAGTATATGTTGAATGTATTTATGCTATCGCAGCAATTCGGGCAAGAGGTGCGAAATCCATATCAGGAGACGCCTTATGCCCCCCATTCTAGACAGCATCGCCAACAACCTTATGGTGCCCACCATCTTGTTCTTTGTGCTCGGCCTGCTGGCCGCCGCCGTGCGCAGCGATCTGTCCATTCCGGAAGGAGCGGCCAAGTTCATGTCGCTCTATCTGTTGCTGGCGATCGGGTTCAAAGGCGGTCATAGCCTTGCCGGGCACGGGCTGCAGTTTGACCTGTTTCTGGCGATCGGGGCCGGACTGATCCTGTCCTTTCTGATTCCGTTCATCGCATTCATGCTGTTGCGCACGATGACGCGGCTGGATTCCCTGAATGCGGCGGCGGTCGCGGGGCACTATGGGTCGATTTCCATCGTGACCTTTGTTGCCGCATCCGGCTTGCTTGAACTGACTGACATCGCGTCGGATGGGTATATGGTGGCGGTAGCGGCTGCGATGGAGGTGCCCGCAATCCTTTCGGCGTTGTGGATTGCCCAGCGTTTCGGACGGCTTGCGGGTGACACGGGCAGCGTGCCGATGCGCGAACTGTTTGCCAATGGCTCGATCGTTCTGCTGACTGGTGCCTTTTTCATCGGGGCCACAACGCAAGACAAGGGGATGGAGATGATCGCACCTTTTGTGGTGACTCCGTTCACCGGAATTCTATGCCTGTTCTTGCTTGATATGGGCCTGTCCGCTGGACGTAGCCTGTTGCGGAACAGGCATATGCTGAATGCGGGTCTCTTTGCCTTTGGTCTGCTGATGCCGATGGTCGGCGCGACGCTGGCCTGGGGATTGGGGACTGTGATCGGCCTTCAGACAGGCAGCTTGTTCCTGTTGATGGTGTTGGCGGCATCGGCTTCGTATATCGCGGTGCCCGCCGCGATGAAGATTGCCCTGCCAAAAGCCGAAGCTGGAATGTCTTTGACGCTATCCTTGGGGGTGACGTTCCCCTTCAACATCACACTTGGCTTGCCGCTATACCTTTGGCTGGCAGGTCTTGGGAACTGACCGATCATGCGATCTGCGGGATTGGCCCAACGGCCCGGGCAGCCGCAAGGCCTGTCCGGGCCAGCATTCAGGTCACTTTACATCCCAATATCCCAGGTGATCCATCGAAGAACACTTCGACCGGATGCGCCGCAGACGCAGGGGGTATGCAAGTACGTCGGCAATCGGCGCCGACGCTTGCGAAAGCTGACCGCTCGTCCTGGCCTGCCGGGCAATGCCCGCTGAACGGGCCGCATTGCGCAAGTTGACGCGCCACCATCCCGCATCCTGAGGCAGGCCGACATCGCTTACCCCAAATGTCTGCGGCATTTATCTGCTTTCGCAAGGTCTTCAGACCCAGTAAGCATCCCAATCTTTGAAGTTTCGGGACAAATCATGGCGCAGAATGCCACCATTTACAAAGTCGAGTTGTCAGTCTCTGACATGGATCGTCACTATTATGACACCCATAAACTGACCGTTGCGAAGCATCCCTCAGAAACGGATGAGCGGCTGATGGTGCGTCTTGTCGCCTTTGCGCTGAATGCACATGAGAATTTGGAAATGACGAAGGGTATCTCAACCGATGACGAACCGGACATTTGGCAGAAAAGCCTAAGCGGTGAGCTTGATGTATGGGTGGCGCTGGGGCTGCCCAGCGAGAAAGTCATGCGCCAATCCTGCAGCAAAGCCGACAGGGTGTTTGTCTATCCTTACGGCGGCAGAACGGCCGAGATGTGGTGGGACAAGATCAAGAACAGCACCACCCGTTTTGACAATCTGCAAGTGATCAACTTTTCCGAGCAAGACACCGGCGAACTGGCGAAACTGGCCAGCCGCGCGATGAAGTTGCAGATCAACATTCAGGATGGCGATGTGATGGTCAGCGTCGGCGACAACATTGTGTACGTGACCCCGCTGACATGGAAAAGTGCTGCGTAATTCGCAGATCCCCACCGCAAAGACGGGGTGCAAGTTGGTCCGTGGTGCCCAGTTCGGTCAGATGCGCTGCCAATGTGGGCAGCCGGAAAGCGGCCTCATGGCACGCTTGCCAAACGAACGGTGGCACTGCGCCTGAGGTGAAATTCACGGGGCTTATGCACCCCTCTCGCATTTCAGGACCGGAATGCACAAAGTTCTGGGCTTGTTGGCAAGGTTTCTGGCCACCACAGCCCAGCCGTGACAGCCGCGCTGTGTCAGACGCCGGAACTCAGACCGGACCGACGGCTGAAGGGGGCAGTGCCACCGGGAAACAGGGCCCGGAACAGCACCGTTCCCTTGATCGCACCCATCATTCGACCCAGGCAGACAGCATGGTCAGCGGCCGGATATCCACCGGACAGGCCAGCAACCGGTCAAGCTGCGAGAACAGCGGCTGCAGGTGCGGCATCGCAAGATGTGCCTCCAGCGCCGCACGGCTGGTCCAGTTTTCGTAGAACACGAACACACAAGGGTCGGCTGCATCGACGTGGAAGTCGTAGTTGATGCAGCCGGCCTCGGCGCGGGTGGGTGCGACCTGGGCTGCCAGCAGGGTTGCAAGCTCGGCCCGCGTTTCGGGGCGGGCGGTGACGGTTCCGATGATCGTATACATCTCAGCCCCGCTTCTGGCTTAGGGCGACGGCAAGGATGATGATCCCGCCGCGCGCGATCAGTTGCTGGCTGAA
>CAZCFC010000014.1:0-21699 GCA_964497815.1 uncultured Cypionkella sp. | reverse complement strand
TTCCGCTGTTGTTGCTGCTGATTGTGGCGGCGGCAGTGGCGGGCAGCGGTGATCCTCTCAAAAAACCATAGGTGATCTGTAATTTTTCTGTCCGCACCGCGAAGGATGGTCAGCGCCATGTGCCCTGACCGTTACACCCACGGCACATGTTATTTTGCATCACCCAACCCGTTGTCCGCGCACCGGATGACCCATTCAGAGAAGCCAAAATGAAAAAGATCGCACTTGCCGCCGCCCTCTCCCTCGCTGCAACCACCGCTTTCGCGGGTGGTGTGGTCGAACCGGTCATGGAAGAAGAAGTCGTTGTCGCCAACACGTCGTCTTCGGCTGGCGGCGTCATTGTTCCGCTGCTGTTGCTGCTGATCGTTGTTGCGATCGCCACAAGCGGCAGCGATGCTCCGCAGCTCGTCGACTGATCCCGTTGGCAGGATCGCCTGCTGATCTGATACCCCCTCGGGCGGGTTTGACACATTCCCCATGACCCCCCGACAGGGTCATGGGTTTTGCGCTGTGTAGGTTGATTTCTGTTTCAAATCCAACGCTTCACACTGGTGTCCGCCAGACCGGACACCCCAACCGAGAATCAAAATGAAAAAAATCGCGCTTGCTGCGGCACTGTCGCTTGCCACCACCACCGCCTTCGCAGGCGGGGCCATTGAACCGGTCATGGAAGAAGAAACCGTAGCCGCAGCCAGCTCTTCTTCGGCGGGCGGTTTGATCGTTCCGCTGATGTTGCTGCTGGTCGTCGCGGCCGTTGCAAGCTCGGGCGGGGTTGCGGCAGAAACAGGCTGCAGAACTTTGACTTTGCTCGCCGCCTGCTAGGTCCGACAAGGATATGTGGCGCGACCTGCACCACATATCCCGTCAGGCGACCCAGCCCGCCAGATTTTCCTCGATCACCTGCACCAGCGCCGCGATATGCGCCGCGTCATCGTTCAGGCAGGGAATATAGGTGAACTCTTCGCCGCCGGCGTGTTCAAACGCCTCGCGGATTTCGCCGTTGATTTCCTCAAGCGTCTCGATGCAATCCGCCGAAAACGCCGGAGCCATCACCGCGATGCGTTTTTTCCCGGCCTTTGCCAGTTCGGCCACATGCTCGACCGTATAGGGTTTTAGCCAGACCTCGCGGCCGAAGACCGATTGAAACGTCGTATCAATCGTACCCTTCTCCCAGCCCAGCCGTTCGCGCAGCAAGCGCGATGTTTTGGCGCATTGGCAATGATAGGGGTCGCCCTCCATCAAATAGCGCTGAGGCATGCCGTGATAGCTGGCCACCAGCACATCTGGGCGATGCTCCAGCCCCGCATAGGCCCGCTCTACCGATTGCGCCAAGGCGTCGATATAGGCCGGATGGGCGAAATATTCGGGCGCTGTGCGCGCTGCGGGCTGCCGCTTTTCCTTCATCAGGGCGGCAAAGAAGGCGTCGTTGGCGGTGGCCGAGGTCGCCCCGGCATAGTGGGGGTACAGCGGAAAGAACAAGATCTTCTCGCAGCCGGCTGCCACCATCGCCTGCACCTTCGACTTGGTCGAAGGGTTGCCATAGCGCATGGCGAAATCGACCATGATCTCGTCGCCGTGCCGCGCGCTCATGGCCGCGGCTATCGCCGCTGTCTGATCCTTGGTGATGGTCAGCAATGGGCTTTCGTTCTTTTCATGATTCCAGATCAGCTTGTAATTCGCCCCACTGGTGAACGGCCGCTTGGTCAGGATGATCAACTGCAGCAGCGGCTGCCATTTCCAGTCGGCAATATCGACCACGCGCTTGTCCGACAGAAATTCATTCAGATAGCGCCGCATCGACCAGTAATCATAGCCGTCCGGCGTACCAAGGTTGGCCAGAAGCACGCCGATCCTGGGCCGCTTGACCACAGGATGATTGGCGGGCGCATGGGCAAGGCGTCCGGTTCCGGGGGGCACGTCGGTCATTGGCTGGTCCTTTTTGGCTACACCCGAAATAACGCGCCGCGCCGCGGGGTCAACCGTTGTTCTGTGGCAACGGCCGTTCTGCGGCATTCAGTGCATCGGCAAGGCGCGCCGCCGCCGAACCGGGCCGCAGTGGTTTTTGCTGCGTTTCATGTGGGGCCCATCCGGTCAGACAGATGATCTCGAACGTTGCCGGAATGCGCCCATCCGGCAGGCCATAGGTTTCCGCATAAATCGCCGTCGCCCGCGCCATCACGGCCCGTGCCGTGGGCCTGCGCAGCCGCGCGGACAGCGCATTGCCTTCGCCCATCGCACGCAGATCGTGCATCAGATGCAGCGCATCGCGGTACAGCACAGTCTTGGTGAAACTGTCCGCGACGGGCAAGGCAAACCCCGCCCGTTGCAGCAGCCCGCCCAATTCTCTGATTTCGCCCATCGGCAGCACGCGCGGCGACAGCCCGCCCGTCACCTCGGCTTCGGCCTGCGCCAAAGCCGCCCGCAATTCCTGCAGGCTTTGCCCGCCGAACATCAGCCCCATGAACAGCCCATCCGGACGCAGTGCCCGACGGGCCTGCACCAGTTGCCCCACCGGATCATTGGCCCAATGCAGACACAGCGCGTGGATCACCAGATCCTGCGCGCCCTCGGTCAGGTCCAGCGTGTCCTCATCCGCAATCGCGCGAAAATCTGGCCACAGATGCGGAAAAGGCGTCACCACCACGGGTGCCGTAAAGGTTCTGTTAACCTCGCTGAGTCTCTCATGCACCTCGGCCACCACTTCTTCTTGCAGGAAGAACGCGGTCGCACGGGCGCGGTGCCGGGCAAGGGCGGTGCGGTCGGTCAAAAGGGGCGGGCTTTGCATGGTGCGCGACCATAGGGGGATGCGATGGGAATGCAAGCGGCTCTGCACCTGATCTACCCGCCGCAATGCCTGTCTTGCGATGCGCTGGTGACCACCGATTTCGGGTTATGTGGCCCCTGCTGGCGCGCGACGCCCTTCATCACCGGGCTGGTCTGCAACCAATGTGGCACGCCATTGCCGGGGCAAGACACAGGACAGCCGGAAACCTGCGACGATTGCCTGACCATCGCGCGCCCATGGTCGCAGGGCCGTGCCGCCATGCTGTATCGTGACAACGCCCGCCACATGGTCCTGGCGCTGAAACACGGTGACCGCCTTGATCTGGCCCGCCCTGCCGCCGCCTGGATGCTGCGCGCGGCTGCCCCAATCCTGCAACCCGGCATGCTGGTCGCGCCGATCCCGCTGCACTGGCTGCGCCTGCTGAAGCGCCGCTACAACCAGTCGGCGCTGCTTTCGTCGGCTGTGGCGAAACTTGCCCATCTTGATCATTGCCCCGACCTGCTGCAACGCCGCCGCCACACCCCCAGCCAAGAGGGCCGCGACCGCAACGCCCGCTTTGCCAACCTGTCCGATGCCCTGACCGTTCATCCCAAACGCGCCACCCGGATGGATGGCCGTCATATCCTGCTGATCGACGATGTGATGACCTCGGGTGCCACCTTTGCCGCCGCCGCCGAAGCCTGCATTGCAGCGGGTGCAACCGGGGTTTCCATTCTGGCTCTGGCCCGCGTTGCGAAGGATGCCTAAATCCTTATAGTCATGTCAGACACCAAGGATCACCGCATGAAGCCCGTTGAAATCTATACCACCCAAACCTGCCCCTATTGCATTGCCGCCAAGCGGTTGCTGGCGAAAAAGGGCATGACTTACACCGAAATTGACGTCGGCGGTCAACCCGCCAAGCGTGCCGCGATGACACAGCGCACCGGGCGCACCTCGGTGCCGCAAATCTTCATTGACGGCACCCATGTCGGTGGCTGTGACGATCTGCACGCGCTGGATGACGCGGGCAAGCTTGATCCGATGCTGGCCTGACCCATGCGCGCAGCGTTGGTGCAACTGAACGTCAGTGATGATCCTGCCGCCAACCTGCGGCAAACGCAGGCACATATCGCGGCGGCGGTGGCCGGGGGTGCGGGCTTTGTGCTGACGCCGGAATGCACCAACCTGCTGTCCTCGAACCGCGATTATCAGCGGTCCGTGCTGCACCCTGAAGAAACCGATCCCACCCTGGCCGCCCTGCGCGATCAGGCTGCGGCTGCGGGCATCTGGCTGTTGGTCGGGTCGCTGGGTGTGCTGACCACCGACGTTGATGGCCGCTTTGCCAACCGCTCTTTCCTGATCGGCCCGACGGGCGACATCGCCGCCCGCTATGACAAGATCCACATGTTCGACGTGAACGTCTCGGAAACCGAGGTTTACCGCGAATCATCCGGATACCGTCCCGGTACGCAGGCGGTTGTGGTGGACACGCCCTTTGCGAAACTTGGCATGACCGTTTGCTACGACGTCCGCTTTCCGCATCTTTACCGCGCTTTGGCGCAGGGCGGTGCGCAGATCATCACCGTTCCCGCCGCCTTCAACCACATCACCGGGGCCGCGCATTGGGAAACCCTGCTGCGCGCCCGCGCCATTGAAACCGGCTGCTTCATCCTTGCCCCGGCGCAAACCGGCTTCCACCCCGAGGCGCATGGCAAGGGCCGCCGCACCCACGGCCATTCTCTTGCGATTGCCCCATGGGGCGACATCCTTGCCGACGCGGGCCTGGACCCAGGTGTGACCTTCGCTGATCTTGACCTGACCCAGGTTTCCGCCGCCCGCTCTCGCATCCCGTCGCTGACCCACGACCGCAGGTTCACCGGGCCATGAACGAACGCACCGAAGACGTCGCCGTTTCCCTGTTTGGCGAATTGTTCATGGCCGATCAACTGGCCCGCAACCGCATTTCCAAGGCCCTGCCCAAGGGGATGGAGCTGTCGCATTTTTCCGTCCTGAACCATCTTGCCCGACTGAGCGAAGAGCGCACTCCGGCGCAACTGGCCCGCGCCTTTCACGTCACGCGCGGCGCGATGACCAATACGCTGACCAAACTGGAATGGGCGGGCCATGTGCATATCCGGCCCGATTGGGACGATGCGCGGCAGAAATTCGTGGCCATCTCGCCATCGGGCCGGGCCGCCCGCGATGCGGCCGTCGCCTCGGTCGCGCCCCTGATTGCCGAGGTGGTCACGGCGCTGGGCGCGGAAAAGGTGCGTGCGGTGCTGCCAGTTCTGCGCGAATTGCGGGTGAGGCTGGAGCATGATGAAACCTGACGCCAAAGGCCGCGCCTAGTGCGCCGCTATCTTCCACCGACGCTGATCGCTGCCTTCTGGCGCTTTTACCGCCGGACGGAACAGGCTGAACTTGATCTGATCGCGGCGGGTGTCGCGTTTTACGCCTTTCTCGCCATCTTTCCGGCTGCGGCTGCGGTGATTGCCATCTGGGGGGTTCTGTTTGATCCACAGGTCATTCGCCAAGAGGTCGCCCTGATCGCAGGCTTCCTGCCCCCCGATGCCTATGCTTTGATCAATGGCCAGGTCGAGGCATTGCTGGCCGTCAACAGTCGCAACCTTGGCTGGGCCACGCTGTTTTCCACCCTTTTCGCGCTGTGGTCGGCCCGTGCCGGAGTGGCGGCTTTGATCCGTGGCCTGAACGCCATTCACCACCTGCCCAACCGCTCGGGCCATTGGCATCAGCTGCGCGCGCTGGTGTTGACCTTCATCATCGTCGGTCTGGTCCTTGCAGCGCTGGTGCTGGCCGTGCTTTTGCCGCTGATCTTTTCTTACACCCCGCTTGCCGACCGTTACTCGGGCCTTCTGGCGCAATCGAACCTGCTCTGGGGCCTGTTGGCAGGTGCTGCCGCAGTCGGTCTGGCCTACCGCCTTGGCCCCAACTATCCCCACCACCGCCCGCCGCTGTTGTCCTGGGGTCTGCTGGTGGCACTGGTCCTGTGGTTTCTGGCCACGCGCGGCTTTATGCTCTACCTTGCGAACTTCCCGTCCTACAACCGCGTTTACGGCTCTATCGGTGCCGTCGCCGCCCTGTTGATGTGGCTCTATGTCAGCGCTTATGCGGTGCTTCTCGGTGCCGCCGTCGATGCCGAACGCAATCGCCGGAAACGGCCAAACGCCTGACGTTTGATTAAAGTTTCCATCCTCTGTGCGCAAATATCCCTCGGCTGCCCCAAGGCCCATCACAACGCTCAGTAATCCTTCTCCAGCACCACCCCCAGCCCCGCGGTGCCGTCCGAACTTGCCCGCCCGCGCAGGGTGATAGAGCTGGTCACATCCAGATTGAGATTGATCTGGCTTTGCCCGTTCTGATCCACCGTCACTTCGGAATAGATGCTCTCGGTGATATACTTGCCCGCCGTCACCGATGCACCGCCGGCCGCGTCGGTCTTCACGTCCAGATTGTCCAGCCCAAAGCCTTTGCGCAACCGGCCCACCACGCCCTCGCCCCCCTTGCCCGCCAGCGTCGCCACTGCATTGGCCAGTTGCAGCGCCTGCAAGGCCGACAGGTTTTGCAAGGTCTGCCCGAACAGCAGTTGCGCCAACACCTCCTCTTCGGGCAGTTGCGGCGACGAGGTGAACGTGACCTTCGGATCGGTCGCTGGCCCTTCGATCAGCACGCCGCTGGTGATGCCGTCGTTTTCGGTACTGGCGACGATGCGCAGGAACGGCACCAAAGCCCCCTCCATCTGCAACAGCGCCTCTGACAGATCCAGCCGCTTGCCCAGAATTTCCAGCCGTCCCCGGATCAGGTTGAACGCCCCCGCAGGCTGCACGTTGGCCGTGCTGCCCATCAGCCGCAACGCGCCACCCAGTTCCGCGTCCAAGCCGCGCCCGCGCAGAAACAGACGGTTTGGTGCCGACAGCACAATGTCCAACCCATAGGCCGGCCCCCTGACCCCCGCCGTCGCCGCGTCCGCAATCAAACCCGCCCGGGCGCGCGTCGCCCGCACGGCGCCCGGCTCGTTCACATGCTGCAGCCCCGGCAAGCCGCCCGCCCCGCCAAAGCCGGTCGAGGGCACCCGCAGCTCTGTCTCACTCAACGCGATCCGCCCCGCGATCATCGCACCGCCTGTCAGCGGCCCCTGCACCGTCACCCCGCCGTTCAGCGTGGTTTCATACAGATCGGGGTCGCGCAGCGTGACGTTGCGCACCTCAATCGCCAGATCGCCTGCAAAAGGTGCCGCCAACCCGGCCGAACCATTCGCGGAAAGCTGCCCTCCCGACGACACCTCTGTTGTGGCCGACAAGACAGCCCGCCCGCCCGCCAGATCGGCCTTGGCCGCTATCGCCTGAAACGCGAAGTTCAGTGCCGGGTCGGCAAGCCGCCCATCCGCCAAAGTGACCGGTCCTGAAACCGACGCCAAAGCCAGTGGCCCGTTCAGCCGCAGATCAAAGCCCAGCCGCCCCGAAATCGCGCGCGGTGCCACAAACGCATTGCCCAGCGCCGCCTGCGCCGTGCCACGGATTGCCAGATCAGCCGTCGCGAACCCCGGTGCAATCCGCCCCTTCACCGTGGCGTCAATCTGCCCGGGCCCCTTGCCTGCCAGATCAAGCTGCACCCCCGCCGCGTCCTGTACCGCCCGCCCCGTCACCATCAACGCACCGGGAAATTCGGGCACCAACAAGGCCAAATTCTTCAGTCGCGCCGTCAGGTCCACCGTTTGCCGGCTGCCCTCGATCGCCCCGGTCGCCCGCGCCTCAAGCTGTGGGTTGTTCAGTTCGGCGCGCTCTACCTGCACCACACCGTCTTTCAGTGTCAGCATCAGATTGACCCGGCTTTCCCCCGCCAGCAGCTTATCTGCCTGCAACTGCCCGATACCCAAACCGTGCCCGGTGGCGTCAAACACCATTCGCCCGGCGCTTGTCGTACCGGTCCATTGCGCCTTGCCCGCAAGAGCGCCGCGATAGCTGCCGCCCAGACTGCGCAGGTCGGTGAAATCAAGATCGGCCACAATATCGCTGCCCGCCGTCGCCAAACGTCCACTTGCCGTTGCGGTCAGGCTGGTCGCCTGCACCACCAGACTGCGCAGCGCCGTGCCGTTGGTGTCGCGCAGAACCGATGTGTTTACCGTCGCTGCCCCCTTCAGCAGATTGTCCAGCTCGGTCAGGCCCAAACGCATATCCTGCCCAACCGCGCTTGCCTCAAGGTCAAACGCCCCGGTGATCGGGCTGCCGTTGCCATGCAGTTCAATCTCGGCGGCCCCGGCAAGCGGTTGCCCGGTCAGATCAGCCAGCCGTGACAGGTCCGACACCCTTGCACTGGCCCGGCCCGCCAGTTGCAGCGCGTCCTTCAGGCCGGAAACCGTGCCCGCCACAAAGGCTTCATAGCCATCTCCGGCCATGTTGAACCGCGACAGGCTGACGGTGCCATCGCCCTCGCGCCAGAAGGCCACGGCATCGCCCCAGATCACGCTGCCCAGCGCGCGCGCCAACGCGGCATCGGTGGGTTCCAGCCCCTCGGCGGCAAAGCGGAACGTGCCGCCCACCTGCCGCACACCACCCGGCCGTGCGATGCGGCCCGATCCCGTCAGCTGCAATGCGCTGGCCCGGAAATCGGCCCGATACAGCCCGTTCAGGGACACATCCGCCGACCAGCCCTCATCCTGCGTTGCGTCATAGCCCAGCGTCAGTTCCGCCCTGTCCACCCGCACCGGCTGGTCGGTGGTCAGGGGCAACAGCACCGCCGCCCCATCCGGCGCGGCAATCTGACCGGTCAGGAAAAACCGCTGCGGCAGCCCGTCAGCGGCCAGCGTCAAAGCCCCATTCAAATGCAGCGCCTTGGCGCTGACATCCAGTTCCGCCAGATCAAGCCGCCCATCCGGCCAGCGTTGTCCCTTGGTGGAAAGGCTGACCGCATTCCCGAAAAACTCGGCATAGGCGGGCAGGAACAGCGGGGCCAGATCGCCCGCCAGATCGGCCTCAAATGCCGTCGCGCCATCCTGTTGTCCGGTCAGATGTACCTTGCCCGACAGCCGGTCCACCTCATCGGTGGACAGCGCGACATCGGCGGTGAAATCCGACAGCGGCCCCTCGCCCTGAATGGTCAGCGCCGCCGAAGGGTTGCCGGGCAGGCCCAGCAATGTCGCCGCAATCCCGCCCGCCGACTCTGCGGCGTTCAGATCAATCACCAACCGCTGGCCGGTGTTGGCATAGCTGGCGGTCAGGGCAATCTTGCCATCCGGCCCATCATCCGTACGCTCCAGCAGCAGGTTGCCCTTGCCCTCACCCCCCGCCAGGGACAGCGACGCCTCGATGCGCCCCTCCAAGGGCGTGCCCAGAACACTGGCACCCAAAACGATCTTTTCCGCCGCAACGGTGCCGATTTCCACCGTTACCGGCAGTTCTGGCAGTGCAAAGGTTCCTGCCTCGGGCGCGGGTGCGCTGACATCTGATGCAGGCATGCGCTCGATGATGATCTCGGCAGCGGTCAGCGTGTTGACCGAGAAGTTGCCCGAAAACAGCGCCGATCTGTTCCAGTCCAGAACCACATCGCGCAGGGTCAGCCAGACACCTTCATCATCGGCAATCGTCATCTCGGTCAGACTGGCCTGCGACGACAGCGCGCCGGCAAAGCCTGTGATCGTCACCTTGCGCCCCGCGCCTGACAGATTGTCTTCGATCAGCGCTGTCAGATAGCTGCGGTCATCGGTCTGTGCCACCGCCTGCAGCGGAACCAGAAGCCCCAGTGCCAAAACCAGCCGCCGCATCAGAACGCCTGCCCCAGGCCAACATACAACTGCAACCCGTTCCCCGTATCGCCCCCCACCGGCATCGCCAGATCAAGCCGGATCGGCCCCACCGCCGTGGCATAGCGCAGGCCCAGACCCGCCCCGGCATGCCAACCGCCAGCGGTGTCGAAGAAATTGTTCACATCCACCCGCCCCACATCAACAAAGCCCACCACGCCGATGCTGTCGGTCACCTTCACCCGCGCCTCAAGCGAAGCTGCCATGAACAGTGTGCCGCCGGTCTGATAGGCAATGTCCGCCGAATTCCGCAGCACATTCACGCCCAAAGACTGATAAGGCTGCCCCCGCACCGTGCCGCCACCGCCCGAGTAGAACAGATAATCGCGCGGCGTGCCCACCAGGCTGGAACCCAAAACGGCGCCCGCCTGAAACCGGGCCGCCATCACCACGCCGCCCTCGGCCCCCAGTGCCTTGTATCCCCGCGCGTCCAGCTTCAGCCGCGCGCCGCTGTCGGTGATGCCAAATCCCAGAAACGGCTTCGCCTCGGCCTCAAGGTAAAAGCCCCTGGTTGCGTTGGTCTTCACATCGCGCCGATCCCAGACCACCGAAACCGGCACCGACAAGGCGCGATAGGTGAACTCCCCCGACGGATCGGTGATCTTGGCGAAATCATAGGCAAAGCCCGCCTTGGCCGACAATTCATCACTGAACACATGCGTCAGCGTGGCTGACAGGTCGAACACATCCGCCTTGTAATCCGCCTCGTTCAACTGCCCGATGCCGCCGCCAAAACCAAGCGTGGTGTCTGGCGTAAACGTGGCTGGCCGGTCCAGTGCAAAGCTTAGCGCGTAATCCGCGCCCCCCGCCTGCACGCCGATGTTCTTGATCTCGCCGCTGATCAGCAAACGCTCGGCCCCGCCGAACAGATTGCGGTGCAGCCAGGACCCGTTCAGCATCAGCCCGTCAAAGCTGGCAATTTCCGCACCGAAACTATAGCGCCGCCGCTTTTCTTCCACCAGGCTGGCGGTGATCCCCAGCAGATCGGGCCGTGTGATCTGCTCATCCTCGGTCAGCGTCACGGATTTGAACACCCCCGACCGCCGCAGACGATCGGTTGCGCGCTGCAACTGCCGGGGATCGAAAACCTCACCCTCGGGCAGGCCCGCAATCGCGCGCACCCGCGCTTCACGCATCCGCTCGGCACCCGTGATCGCCAACGGCCCAAAGCGCAGGCGCGGCCCCGGAGTCAGCGTCACATCCGCCGACAGCGTGGCGCGCCCATGATCGGCCGTCAGGTTCTGCGCCGTTGCCGCCGCCTTGGCGTGGCCCGCACTGCGCCAACCATCCACACCCGCCGTCACCGCCTCAAGCACCAGCCCGCTTTCGGCCGTCCTGCCGCGCGCAAAGCCCGGTGGCAGCACCGTCTTTTTCGTCAAGGGGGCAACCCGGGCCTGCGAAAACGTGAACACCGGTCCCGGTTCGACCACCACGGAAATCCGGGAAATCACCTCGGGCGCGTCCAGCGGTGGAATCCCCGCAGCCTCGGCCCCGTCCACATAAACATTGATGACCGCAGAATAATGTCCGGCCGCATACAGCGCGTTCAGCAGCCCCGCATATTCTGCCCGGGCATCCGCAAACAAGTCCTGCGCGTCAGTCGCCCCGCTTTTCTGCGATGCCAAAAGGATCGACGCCGCGCGCAGGTCTTTTTCAAGCGCTTTTGACCCGCCCTTGACGGTAAAGTCCAATTGATCAAGCGCTTGCCCCACCGAAGCCGCCGACAGGGACAGCATCAGCGTCAGGCCAAAAACACTGGCCCCGAACCGGGACGTCACTCTGTACATTGGCACTCCGAACAACTGGTCCCACACTATGCCGCGTTGCCCCTCAAAGGGCAATGCACAGCGCCGTGCGGGCAAATCGGGGCCGGCAGCTTTTCGCCCCCATCCAATTTGCCCCCATCCAATTTGCTGCAGTGCAAACTTGACCTTTCACGGCTTTGCCCTGATCTCTAGGCCACCGAAGCCAAAACCGCAGGGGCACCCATGACCTACACCGCCGCCGACAACCGTTATGACCGGATGATTTACCGCCGCTGCGGCAACTCGGGCCTGAAACTGCCCGCTATTTCCTTGGGCCTGTGGCATAATTTCGGCCATGATACCCCGCACGATACCAAGCGCGCCATCTGCCACACCGCCTTTGATCACGGCATCACCCATTTCGATCTGGCCAACAACTATGGCCCGCCGCCCGGTTCCGCCGAAGAGGCCTTCGGGGATATTCTGAAGCAGGATTTCCGCCCCTATCGGGACGAGATGATCATTTCCTCGAAGGCGGGCTATCTGATGTGGGGCGGCCCCTATGGGGAATGGGGGTCGCGCAAATATGTCATCGCGTCTTGTGACCAGTCACTAAAGCGCATGGGGCTGGATTACGTCGACATTTTCTATTCGCATCGCTTTGATCCGGAAACGCCGCTGGAAGAAACCATGATGGCACTGGATCACATCGTGCGGTCTGGTCGCGCACTTTATGTCGGCATTTCCAGCTATAACTCACAGCGCACCCGTGAAGCCGCCGCGATCCTGAAAGATCTGGGAACGCCCTGCATCATCCACCAGCCAAGCTATAACATTCTCAACCGTTGGGTTGAAACCGATGGGCTGAAAGACACGCTGTCGGAACTGGGCATCGGCTCTATCGCCTTCACGCCGCTGGCGCAGGGGATTCTGACCAAGAAGTACCTGAACGGCATTCCGCAGGGCAGCCGCGCGTCACAGGGCAAATCGCTTGACCCGTCGGTGATCACGCCCGCCGCGCTGGCCTCGGTGCGGGCCTTGGACGAAATGGCGCAGGCGCGCGGGCAGACCTTGGCGCAGATGGCGATTGCCTGGGTCTTGCGCAATGGCGGCATCACCTCGGCGTTGATCGGCGCGTCAAGGCCCGAGCAGGTGACAGATTGCGCCGGAGCCATCGCCAACCTTGACTTCACGGCGGACGAGCTTTCCAGGATCGACCACATCTCGGAAGAGAAAGACATCAACCTTTGGGTGAAATCGTCGTCCGACTGATCAACACGCGGGGGCAGTGTGCAAAACCACACAGCCCCCGCGACCGTTGCGTTAACCACGACCCCGGCGCGCGGCGCGTATGGACGCGGAACTGACGCAGGCAGGACGGAAACCCGACGCAAAAACGACAGGAAATTGCCAACGGAATCAAGGGTTAACCCTTGATTCTGCGCGCGCTACCGCTTGATGCTTGCCGTGACATAATTGCAGGACAGATCCCGCGCCGACAGCGACCATTTCCAGCTGATCGGATTGAACACCATCCCCTTGCGGTCCACAGGTTCCAGTCCCGCCTTGGTGATCAGCGCATAAAGCTCGTCTGGGGTGATGAATTTCGCCCAGTCATGCGTGCCCTTCGGCAGCCAGCGCATCACCCATTCCGCCCCGATGATTGCCATCGCAAAGCTTTTCGGATTGCGGTTCAGGGTCGAGCAAACCATCAGCCCACCGGGTTTCAGCAACTGCTGGCAGGCCGTCAAATATCCTTGTGGATCAGAGACATGCTCGACCACTTCCATGTTAAGCACCACATCAAACTGCTCGCCTGATGCGGCCAGATCCTCGGCTGTGGTGTGGCGATAATCAATCACCAGCCCCGATTGTTCTGCATGCACTTGCGCCACCGGAATGTTGCGCGGGGCGGCATCCGCCCCCACCACATCCGCGCCCAGCCGCGCCATCGGTTCCGACAGCAACCCGCCACCGCAGCCAATATCCAGAATTCGCAGCCCTTTGAAGGGCTTGGCCTGCGTCATGTCGCGGTCAAACTCGGCCGCAATCTGCGACGTGATATAGTCCAAGCGGCAGGGATTCATCAGATGCAGCGGCTTGAACTTGCCCCCCGCATCCCACCACTCGGCGGCCATCGCCTCAAACTTGGCAACTTCGGCGGGGTCAATTGTATTGGTCTGGCTCATCGTACCTCCTTGCGCCCCGGCTTGTGGCAGCGCAGTCTTGGCGGTGTATATAGGACGATCATGGACCAAAGATCAGGCCAAAAGCGCGCAGTCGATTTTCTTTACCCGCCGATCGAACCCTTCGATCAGCGCGTGATGGATATGGGCGACGGGCACCGCATTTTTGTTGAACAATGTGGCCGCCCCGATGGCATCCCGGTGCTTGTGCTGCACGGCGGTCCGGGCGGCGGCTGCAGTCCGGCGATGCGGCGCTATTTTGATCCCAAGGTCTTCCGTGTCGTGCTGTTCGATCAACGTGGCTGCGGTCGATCGCGTCCCCATGCGACGGTTGAAAACAACACAACATGGCATCTTATCAAAGACATAGAGTCTATCCGGGCGGCGCTGGGCATTGAACGCTTCATCGTGTTTGGCGGGTCTTGGGGGGCCACCTTGGCGCTGATCTACGCCATCACCCATCCGGGCCGCGTCCGCCAACTGGTTCTGCGCGGTGTGTTTCTGGCCACGCGGTCCGAGCTGGACTGGTTCTATGGCGGCGGCGCGGGGGCGTTTTTCCCTGACCTTTGGGCGCGTTTTGTCGCAGCGATTCCGCTGGATGAGCGTGACGATCTGATCACCGCCTATCACCGCCGTCTGTTCGGCGGCAACCTGATCGAGGAAACCAGGGCCGCCCGCACCTGGGCCAATTGGGAGAATGCGCTGGCTTCGGTGCAGTCCGACCTGATGCTGGGCGAAGGCCCCGCCGACTATGCCCGCGCCTTTGCACGGCTTGAAAACCATTACTTCGTCAACGCCGCGTTTCTGGAAACAGACGGGTGGATCTTGCAGCAAAAACATAAGATTGCCCATATCCCCGCCGTGATTGTCCAAGGCCGCTATGACATGATCTGCCCGCCTCTTGCTGCCGCCAAACTGGCTGACGGCTGGACCAGCGCCCGCTTGCAGATCATCCCCATGGCCGGGCATGCCCTGTCTGAGCCGGGGATTTCCGAGGCTTTGGTGGCCGCGATGGATGGGCTGCGCTAACCTTGTAACAACCCTTGCAGACTTGGGGATTTTGCCCTATATCGCTTTCAACAGCTGCGTCCGGGTCCAAACCGGATGCTACCGAACGTCACACCCGGGCCTGTTGGCCCGTTTTTTGTTTTTGGAACCCTATGTCCGATCTGATCGCCAAAACCGCCATGGACCGCCGCCTTGCGGATATCGTCACCCCCGTGATTGAGGGGCTGGGGTTTGAACTTGTGCGCATCCGTCTGATGGGTGGTGCCACCCGTACCCTGCAAATCATGGCCGATCGCCCCGATGGCGGCATTGAAGTCGATGATTGTGGTGAGATTTCAACGGCTGTCTCTGCCGTTCTGGATGTCGAAGACCCTATTGAAGAGAATTTCATTCTTGAGGTTTCCTCGCCCGGCATCGACCGCCCGCTGACCCGTCTCAAGGATTTCGAGATGTGGAAGGGCTGGGAAGGCCGCATCGAAACCACCGAATTGATCGACGGCCGCCGCCGCTTCAAAGGCACGCTTGCCGGCGTTGAAGGTGATGAAGTGCTGATCGAGATCGAAGAGCCGTCAGGCGTTGTGACCATCGGGTTGCAGTTCGATTGGTTGTCTGATGCCAAACTGATCCTGACCGATGAGCTGATCACTGAAATGCTGCGCCAGAAGAAGGCAAGCGGCGTGATCGACGAATCGCAGTTCGACGAAATTGAAACATCCGAGGGTGACGAAGAAGACGCCCCCGAAGCAACCAAACACTAAGACTGGGAGTCAAATAATGGCGATTACTTCGGCCAACCAGCTTGAACTTTTGCAGACCGCCGAGGCGGTTGCGCGCGAAAAGATGATCGACCCCGATCTGGTCATTCAGGCCATGGAAGACAGTCTTGCCCGGGCCGCCAAGTCGCGTTACGGCGCAGATATGGACATCCGGGTGAAGATTGACCGCAAGACCGGTCGCGCCACCTTTGCCCGCATCCGCACCGTGGTTGAAGATGACGCGGTCGAGAATCACCATGCGCAACTGACCGTCAAGCAGGCCAAGGATCACCTGAAAGACCCGGCGATCGGTGATGAGATCATTGACGAAGTGCCCCCGGTTGATCTGGGCCGCATCGCAGCGCAGTCGGCCAAGCAGGTGATCCTGCAGAAGGTCCGCGAAGCCGAGCGTGACCGTCAGTACGAAGAATTCAAGGACCGCAAGGGCACGATCATCAACGGTCAGGTCAAGCGTGAAGAATACGGCAACATCATCGTCGATATCGGTCGGGGCGAAGCGATTCTGCGTCGCAACGAGAAAATCGGCCGCGAATCGTATCGCCCGAATGATCGCATCCGCTGCTACATCAAGGATGTGCGCCGTGAGGCCCGTGGCCCGCAGGTGTTCCTGTCGCGCACCGATCCGCAGTTCATGGCCGAACTGTTCAAGATGGAAGTGCCCGAAATCTACGACGGCATCATCGAGATCAAGGCCGTGGCCCGCGACCCCGGTTCGCGCGCCAAGATTGCCGTCATTTCCTATGACAACTCGATCGACCCGGTCGGTGCCTGCGTCGGTATGCGCGGCAGCCGTGTGCAGGCCGTCGTGAACGAATTGCAGGGCGAGAAAATCGACATCATTCCGTGGAATCAGGATCAGGCGACGTTCCTTGTGAACGCGCTGCAGCCCGCAGAAGTATCCAAGGTTGTGATCGACGAAGAGGCCGGCAAGATCGAAGTCGTGGTGCCGGATGAGCAGCTTTCGCTGGCCATCGGTCGCCGCGGTCAGAACGTGCGTCTGGCCTCGCAACTGACGGGTCTGGACATCGACATCGTCACCGAAACCGACGAATCCGCGCGCCGTCAGGCCGAATTCGCAGAGCGTACCAAGCTGTTCATGGAGTCGTTGGATATCGACGAGATGATGGCGCAGCTTCTGGTGGCCGAAGGCTTTACCAACCTTGAAGAGGTCGCCTACGTTGAGGCCGACGAACTGCTGTCGATTGACGGCTTCGACGAAGGCACCGCAGGCGAATTGCAGGCCCGTGCCCGCGATTATCTTGAGGCCGCCAACACCAAGGCCATGGAAGCTGCCCGTGCGATGGGCGTCGAAGACAGCCTTGTGGAATTTGATGGCCTGACCCCGCAAATGCTTGAAGCGCTTGCAAAAGACGGCATCAAGACCCTGGAAGATTTCGCCACCTGCGCCGATTGGGAACTGGCTGGCGGCTGGACCACCGAGAATGGCCAGCGCAAGAAAGACGAAGGCGTGCTTGAGAAATTCGACGTCAGTCTGGAAGAAGCGCAAACGATGGTGATGACCGCCCGGGTGATGCTGGGTTGGGTTGATCCGACCGAAATGCCCGGTGCCGCAGATGATGCGGACTCCGAAGATGAGGAGGCCGAGGCCTGATTTAGGGCCTCGGGGATTACCGTGACGCGCGGTGGCCGGGAAAAACTGCAGGACGACCCCGAACGCAAATGCATTGCGACCGGGGAAGTTCAGCCAAAGGCGGGTCTGATCCGCTTTTGTCTGGGGCCGGACGACATGATTGTCCCGGACCTTCTGGCGCGTCTGCCGGGGCGCGGATTCTATGTCTCGGCCGACCGGGCTGCGATCGACAAGGCTGCGAAGAAGGGCCTGTTCGCCCGCGCTGCCCGCCAGCCCGTGAAGGTGCCGGATGATCTGGCCGATATGGTCGAGCAGCTGCTGTTGCGGCGGGTGATCGACCTGATCTCTTTGGCCCGCAAGGCCGGGGATGCCGTGATGGGCTATGAGAAGGTCAAGGAATGGTTGATGAAGGATAAGGCGCGCGTCCTTGTTCAGGCATCAGACGGGTCAGAGCGCGGAAAAACCAAGCTGCGCGCGCCCGAAGGCAAGAACCGATTCATCGGCTTTTTGTCAGCGGGGGAATTGGGTTTGGCTTTCGGGCGCGAACGTGCGATACACGCCGCGCTTGCGGCTGGTGGACTCACGACACGTGTTGTAGAGGAAGCGGCAAGGTTGGGTGGTTTGCGTGGGCAAACCGTTCAGCAGGATGGCGACGAGATCGCCTTGAAGGATACGTAGGACGCATGAGCGATACAGACGGCAAAAAACCCCTCGGCCTGGGTGGCGCACCTCGTTCCGGTCAGGTGAAGCAAAGCTTCTCCCACGGCCGCACGAAAAGCGTCGTGGTTGAGACGAAGCGCAAGCGCGTAGTGGTGCCGACAACAGCCAAACCGGGAACGCCGGGGGCTGCGGCCCCTACCGGTTCCAATGCACATCTGGGCGATCCTTCAAAGCGCCCTGCAGGCATTTCCGATGCCGAGATGGAGCGTCGTCTGACCGCATTGCGGACCGCCAAGGCCCGCGAAGTCGAAGACAATGCCCGCCGGGCCGAGGAAGAGCGTCAGCGCGATGAAGATCGTGCGCGCAAACGCGAAGAGGCAGATGCCCGCGAACGCGAAGAGCGTGAGCGTGAGGCGGCCCGTCGCGCCAAGATCGAAGAAGATGAGCGCGCCCGCGCCGAAGCCGCCGCCGAGGCTGTGGCCAAGGCTGCCGCGCGCAAGGCTGATGTGCTTGGCACCTCGCGCCGTCAACCGGCAGCGCCTGCCGCTCCGGCACCCGCCACGGGTGCTGCTGCTGGTGACGGTCCGGCCCCGGCCGCAGCACCCACGTCGCAATCCCGCTCGCGTCCCACCGGGGCAACGCCTGGCAGTGACGACCGTGGTCCGGCTTCGGCCAAACCCGGCTTGCCGCCGCGCAAGACGGATCGTGAGCGTGAAGAGCGTGAACGCAATGCCAAAGCCAAGGCCGGCGAAGATGTGCGCCGTGCGGGCAAGCTGACGCTGAATGATGCGCTGGCAGGTGAGGGTGGTCGCACCCGCTCGCTGGCTGCGATGAAGCGCAAGCAGGAAAAGGCCCGTCAAAAGGCGATGGGTTTCGGCAAGCCCGAAAAGCAGTTCCGCGACGTGCAGTTGCCGGAAACCATCGCGGTGTCCGAACTGGCCAACCGGATGGCTGAACGTGCCGCCGACGTTGTCAAATCGCTTATGAAAATGGGCATGATGGTGACGATGAACCAGGCCATCGACGCCGACACCGCAGAATTGGTGATCGAAGAGTTCGGCCATCGTGCTGTGCGCGTGTCGGATGCTGACGTCGAACAGGCCATCGAAACCGTCAAGGATGCTGATGAAAACCTGATGGTGCGCCCGCCGATCGTGACGATCATGGGCCACGTTGACCATGGCAAGACCAGCCTTCTGGACGCGATCCGCAAGGCCAACGTTGTGTCGGGCGAAGCCGGTGGCATCACCCAGCACATCGGTGCCTATCAGGTGCGGACCGAAAAGGGTCAGCTGCTGACCTTCCTCGACACCCCTGGCCACGCTGCCTTTACCTCGATGCGTTCGCGCGGGGCGCAGGTGACGGACATTGTCGTGCTTGTGGTTGCCGCCGATGATGCCGTGATGCCGCAAACGATCGAAGCGATTGCCCATGCGAAGGCGGCAAAGGTGCCGATGATCGTGGCGATCAACAAGGTCGACAAATACGGTGCAGACCCGACCAAGGTGCGGACCGATCTGCTGCAACATGAAATCGTTGTGGAACAGATGTCGGGTGACGTGCAGGACGTCGAAGTTTCGGCCAAAACCGGTCAGGGCATTGATGATCTGCTAGAGGCCATCGCCCTGCAGGCCGAGATTCTGGAACTGCGCGCCAACCCGAACCGGGCTGCCGCCGGTGCCGTGATCGAAGCCAAGCTGGACGTGGGCCGTGGCCCGATCGCGACGGTTCTGGTGCAGAACGGCACCCTGCGCAAAGGCGACATCTTTGTGGTGGGCGAGCAGTGGGGCAAGGTGCGCGCGCTGATCAACGACAAGGGCGACCGCGTTGACGAAGCCGGCCCGTCGGTTCCGGTCGAAGTGCTGGGTCTGTCTGGCACGCCGTCGGCTGGCGACACGCTGAACGTGGTAGAAACCGAGGCGCAAGCCCGTGAAATCGCCACCTATCGTGAGAAAGCCGCCAAGGACAAACGCGCTGCTGCAGGTGCCGCCACCACGCTGGAACAGCTGATGGCCAAGGCCAAGGCCGACCAGTCGGTTTCGGAACTGCCGGTTCTGGTCAAAGCCGACGTGCAGGGCTCTGCCGAGGCCATCGTGCAAGCGTTGGAAAAGGTCGGCAACGACGAAGTCCGCGTGCGCGTGCTGTCCTATGGTGTGGGCGCGATCACCGATACCGACGTCGGTCTGGCCGAAGCTTCGGGCGCGCCGATCATCGGCTTCAACGTCCGGGCGAATGCCTCGGCGCGGAACTCGGCGCATCAGAAGGGCGTCGAAATCCGTTATTACTCGATCATTTACGATCTGGTAGACGACATCAAGGCGGCAGCTTCGGGCCTGCTGAAGGCCGAGATCCGCGAAACCTTCATCGGTTACGCGCAGATCAAGGAAGTGTTCAAGGTTACGGGCATCGGCCAGGTTGCCGGTTGCCTTGTCACCGAAGGCGTTGCGCGTCGTTCGGCTGGCGTGCGCCTGCTGCGCGACAACGTGGTCATTCACGAGGGCACGCTGAAGACGCTGAAACGCTTCAAGGACGAGGTCAAGGAAGTCATCTCGGGTCAAGAATGCGGAATGGCGTTTGAACGCTATGAAGACATTCGCGCGGGCGACGTCATCGAGATCTTTGAACGCGAAGAGGTTCAGCGCAGGTTGGCCTAAGGTGATTTGCGTCTTGGCTGGTGATCCAGACAAGACGCGTCATTCACCGGCACGGCCTGTCTTTGGTCTGTTTCAGATTGAATGCGGTCTGATGCAAGTCACGGATCACAAACAAAAAGGGCCGGGGAAATCCCCGGCCTTTTTTCACGGCAGCACTGGTTAATGAAACCCGGTCAGGCCCGGCTTATGATTTACGCACCGGCGTCACCGGATAGCCGACGAAGGTCTTTTCATCGACCTTCACCATCACCCTGCCGTCGGCCGTATGGCCCACAAGCAAACCCTGAATAGAAACGCAGCTTCCGACAGATATTGTGCGAAGCATTTGCCAATCCCCCAACTAGCGCAGCTGCCTGTGGTTGTAGCGACGATTCGTTAAAAATGCATCACAATTTCGCCGCATTTTGCTACCCAAGGGGAAATAACTGTCGAAAGTTACAGCCAGTCCCGCAAAATGGGAATCAACGGCAGATCGGCCGGGGGCATCGGGTAGTCGCGCAGCTTTGCCGGTGAAACCCAAGCCAGAACCTGCCCCTCTTGCGGGCTTGGAATCCCCTCCCAGCGGCGGCAGGCGAACAGCGGCATCAGCAAGTGAAAGTCGTCGTAGGTATGGCTGGCAAACGTAAGTGGCGCCAGACAACTGCGCCAGGTGTCGATGCCCAGCTCTTCCTTCAGTTCGCGGATCAGCGCGACCTCGGGTGTTTCTCCGGCTTCTACCTTGCCACCCGGAAATTCCCACAGCCCCGCCAATGATTTGCCCGGAGGCCGCTGCGCCAACAGAATGCGGCCATCCGCATCAATCAGCGCAACGGCAGATACCAGCAGCGTCCTCACGAGCGGTAATCGGCGTTGATTTCGATGTAGCGGTTGGTCAGATCGCAGGTCCAGACCGACCGTTTCGCGGTGCCAAGGCCCAGATCGACGGCAATCACCAGCTCGGGTTGCAGCATGTACGTCGCGCCATCATCTTCCTTGTAGGACGGGTTCCGCCAGCCATTTTCGGCCACCAGAATATCGCCAAACCGGATGGTCAGCTTGTCGCGGTCTGCCTGCGCGCCTGATTTGCCAACGGCGGCCACAATCCGACCCCAGTTCGGATCTTGCCCGGCAATCGCGGTTTTGACCAAGGGCGAATTGGCAATCGACATCGCAACCTTGTGCGCATCAGCCCCCGAGGCCGCCCCGGTGACGCGGACTTCGACAAACTTGGTCGCACCTTCGCCGTCGCGGATCACCTGATGCGCAAGGTCCATCATCACCCCGCGCAAGGCAACTTCAAAGGCCTTGGCCACGGTGCCCTTCACCTCGGCGGCGGCAGATTTGCCGGTGGCGGCCACAAGCAGCGTGTCGGATGTGGATGTGTCGCTGTCGACGGTGATCGAATTGAATGTCTCATCAACATTCCGCGACAGCATCTTTTGCAGGTTTGCCGCCGAAATTCTGGCGTCGGTGAAGATGTAGACAAGCATGGTGGCCATGTCCGGGGCGATCATGC
>CAZCFC010000013.1:0-21808 GCA_964497815.1 uncultured Cypionkella sp. | reverse complement strand
AGAACCGAGACGCGAAGTTCCTTGCCTGCGACGTTATATTCCTTGGAGTCCATGCGCAGCAGCTCGGCGTCCGAGAAGGCGGAGACGTCGGACTTGGCTTCAAACATCTGCGAGGCGAGGACGGGAATCTTCACGTCCAGATCGGCCGCCAGCATCTCGGCGACATGGCGGTCATGGCCTGTGGTGGTGGGGCTACGGAACTCCAGCGTGTCGGAGATGATGCAAGACAGCATCGCACCCTTGATCGCCTTCGGGGCCTTCGCGAGATCGGCGCCGATCAGGTCATGCATGATCGTGGCGGTGCAGGCCAGCGGGCGGATGGTGATGTCGATCGGCGTCTTGGTCTTGATGCCGCCAACCAGCATGTGATGGTCGATGATGGCCTGAATTTTCGCATCATTGATCGAGGGCGGAAGTTCCGCCGGGTTGTTGGTATCCACGATCACGACATGATCATCCGCCGTCACGTCCGCGATGATTTCAGGCTGCGCAAAGCCCCAGTGTTTCAGCATGAAGGCGGCTTCGGTGTTGGGTTCGCCCAGAAGCACGGCCTTGGCCGGGGTGTTCTTGACGGTTGACAGATACCAGGCCCAGATCAGCGGCGAGCCGGTGGAATCGGTGTCGGGGGATTTGTGGCCGAAAACAAGCGTGGTCATGGGATGTGCCTTCGCAAATGGGATTTGGCGCGGCTTATAGGGCTGCAAGGCGGCATTGTCACGGGGGGCAGGGCAGGCGCGCCCGGACATGCTGCGCTGCGGCAACAGGGGCTGCGGCAACAGGGGCTGCGGCAACAGGGTCAGTCGAGCGTCAGCCGGGTGATGGCAAAGCCGCGCTGTTCCAGCAGGCGCAACACGCCCTGTTCGCCCGACAGGTGCAGCGCGCCAAAGGCGACCAAAGCGGGGCCACGGGCTGCCGCCTGTTCGATCACCGCGATCCAGCGTTGGTTGCGCAAGATCATCAGCGCCTGTTCCAGGGTGTCGAATTCCTCGGCAACCCGCTGGGGTGTGTGGTCGGGCAATTTCAGGGTTTCACTGCGCATGAACTCCCAGATCAGGCGGCTTTCTTCGCGAAAATAGGCGTCGGCCAGGGTGATGGCCATGTCTGCGGACCTGTCTTCCATCGCAAGCGCAGAGGTGATCATGGCGATCTGATCCTGGTGCGGCAGCAGATCGAACACCTTCAGCAGGGTATCGTAAGGCTCTAGCGCCTTTACGGTCAGTCCCTGCGCGGTGGCGGCGTCTATCAGTTGCTGGTCCAGACCATTCGGCACCTGGGCGCTGGCCATGTCACAGGCCGGGATCGACAGCAGCATCGACACGTACCACGGGCGGAATTTGGCGGCCATGAAGGCAGGGATACCGCGGTCGGCCAAGGCGCGGGTCAGGCGCTGCCAGTCGGCGCGGGGTAAAATCTCGGGCAGGGTGGGGCCGGTGGTGGCAAGCATCAGGTCGGGTTCGCGCGCAAGGCGGTCTTTGAGGGCGGTTTCTTCGGCTGGCCCCGCCTCGACCAGCAGGGTTTGTGCGTCTTCCATGACAGGGGCAAGGGTGGCGAACGTGGGCGCGTGGCGGGGATCATCGAAATGATAGGTGCCAATCACATGCACCACCTGATCGCCGCGGGTCGCCAGCCAGTAATTGCCGATGGCGTAGGGGGATTGATCGGCGGCGGCGCGCAGGGCGGCCTGTTCCGGCGCGGGCAGGTTGGCCATCAGGTCCTGGCCCTGGCATTGGGCGGCGGCAGGCAGGCCCAGCCCGACAAGCCAAACAAGGGCGGCAATCGTCACAACCGGATGGCGCATGGTTTTCCCTTTGCAGAGGCTGCGCGCAGGGTGACATTTCAAGGCACAAAGGCCAAGCCCATCCCCGCCGCCGCCAAGATTTTTGCCAAGGGGATGGTTGACAGAACGGGCGGCAAGGCTTAGGTCAGGCGCTCGTTAGCACTCGCCAAACTTGAGTGCTAATCCCAATCAAACCTGGAAACTCAAGGGAGTGTAACCAGATGGCATTCACACCGCTGCATGACCGCGTACTGGTCCGTCGCATCGAAGGCGAAGACAAGACCAAGGGCGGATTGATCATCCCAGATACCGCCAAGGAAAAGCCCGCCGAGGGCATGGTCGTTTCGGCTGGTCCGGGCGCACGCAAGGATTCGGGCGAACTGATCGCACCGTCGGTCAAGGCCGGCGACAAGATCCTGTTCGGCAAATGGTCCGGCACCGAAGTGAAACTGGACGGCGAAGATCTGCTGATCATGAAAGAAAGCGATATTCTCGGGATCATTTCCTGAGGATCGGGGCTCGGCTGCCAAAATGATTTGGCGCCTGAGCGCGCTTTCCATTTCAACATCTTAGACAGGAGTTTCCCCCATGGGAGCGAAAGACGTACGTTTTGACACCGATGCCCGCGACCGCATGCTGCGCGGCGTGAACATCCTTGCAGACGCTGTAAAAGTGACGCTGGGCCCGAAAGGCCGCAACGTGGTGATCGAAAAGTCCTTTGGTGCACCGCGCATCACCAAGGACGGCGTTTCGGTGGCCAAAGAGATCGAACTGGCTGACAAGTTCGAAAACATGGGCGCTCAGATGGTGAAGGAAGTCGCTTCCCGCACCAATGACGAAGCTGGCGACGGCACCACCACCGCCACCGTTCTGGCACAAGCGATCATCAAAGAAGGTCTGAAAGCCGTTGCGGCTGGCATGAACCCGATGGATCTGAAGCGCGGCATTGATCTGGCAACCGCCAAGGTTGTGGCTGCCATCAAGGCCGCTGCCCGTCCGGTCAAGGATTCGGCAGAAGTTGCGCAGGTCGGCACCATCTCGGCCAACGGCGAAGCTGAAATCGGTCGTCAGATCGCTGACGCGATGCAGAAAGTCGGCAACGAGGGTGTGATCACCGTCGAAGAGAACAAGGGCCTTGAGACGGAAACCACCGTCGTTGAAGGCATGCAGTTCGACCGCGGCTACCTGTCGCCCTATTTCGTGACCAACGCCGACAAGATGATCGCCGATCTGGAAGATTGCCTTGTTCTGCTGCACGAAAAGAAACTGTCGTCGCTGCAGCCGCTGGTGCCGCTGCTGGAGGCTGTGATCCAGTCGCAAAAGCCGCTGCTGATCATCTCGGAAGACGTGGAAGGCGAGGCTTTGGCCACGCTGGTCGTCAACAAGCTGCGCGGCGGCCTGAAAATCGCTGCTGTCAAGGCCCCAGGCTTTGGCGATCGTCGCAAGGCGATGCTGCAGGATATCGCCGTGTTGACCGGTGGTCAGGTGATTTCCGACGATCTGGGCATGAAGCTTGAGAATGTCACCATCGACATGCTGGGCCGCGCCAAGAAAATCTCGATCACCAAAGACACCACCACCATCGTTGATGGCGCTGGCGTCAAGGCTGAAATCGAAGCCCGTGTGGCCCAGATCCGTCAGCAGATCGAAGACACCACTTCGGATTACGACCGTGAAAAGCTGCAAGAGCGCGTGGCCAAACTGGCTGGCGGCGTTGCCGTGATCAAGGTTGGCGGCATGACCGAGATCGAAGTCAAAGAGCGCAAGGACCGCGTGGATGACGCTTTGAACGCGACCCGTGCGGCCGTGCAGGAAGGCATCGTGGTTGGCGGCGGCGTGGCATTGATCCAGGCTGGCAAAGTGCTGATCGGCATGGTCGGGGCGAACCCGGACCAGACCAACGGCATCAACATCGGCCGCAAGGCGCTGGAAGCTCCGCTGCGTCAGATCGCCCAGAATGCGGGCGTTGACGGATCGGTTGTCGCTGGCAAAGTGCGCGAGTCGGAAGACAAGTCCTTTGGCTTCAACGCCCAGACCGAAGAATATGGCGACATGTTTGCCTTCGGCGTGATCGACCCGGCGAAAGTCGTGCGGACCGCGTTGGAGGATGCCGCTTCGGTGGCGTCGCTGCTGATCACCACCGAGGCCATGATCGCGGATCGTCCGGCTGACAAGTCGGCCGGTGGCGCTGGCGGCGGCATGGGCGGAATGGGCGGCATGGACGGGATGATGTAATCCAGTCCGGATTGATTTGGGAAAGGGCGCAGCCGCAAGGTTGCGCCCTTTTCATTTGTGGCAGGGCTTGTCGCTGTTGGCGTGATCTGATGGCGCGGCTGCGCCGCATGCCGTCTGAGCGCTGACGCGCACGTGCGCTTCGCGCGAGGGTATTTGGGACAAGGTGAATGGGGGTTTCATCTTGTCCCAAATACCCCCCCCGGAGGGCCTGTTTGTCGGGCCTGATTGTCGGGCCGGGTGGCGGATTGCGATGATGTCTGGCGCGAGACGTGCGCCTCGTTTGTGGCCAATCACCAGATCACCAGATCGCTGGGTTTGGCCCCCGACAGGGCGCGGGCCAGGGGGCGTGCGGGGCCATGCGGTGGAGGTGGCGACATCGGCAGAGCGGGCGGCGCGTCCGGATTGCCGTCGCCGTTGTTGGCGAAGGCGCGGCTTATCTGGCGGCCTTATCGCACGATCACTTCGAGCGGGTCGTAGAGCAGGCTTTCGCCCCAGGCGGCCGCTGGCAGGCTGTCGGGTTTGAAGCGGATGCGGCCAAGTTCCAGATCACTGCGCGAGAAGAAGCGGCGTTGCGTCACCACACCTTCGGGGTCGCGCCAGGCTGGGGTGATGGTTCCGGCGGTGATGGTGCAGCGGAAAAACAGATCGACCTGATGAAAGCCTGATACCGGATCGTGGAATTCGTTGATCAGAACCGGGGCGCCGACCGCGACGGTCAGGCCGGTTTCCTCATGCACTTCGCGGGCCAGATTGGTGGGCAGTGATGTGCCGGATTCAACGCCGCCGCCCGGAGCGCACCACAGATCGGATCTGCCGCCCGGATAGGCGTTGACCAGCAAAAGCCGGTCATCGTGCAGGATCAGCGCGCGGGTGGCAAGGCGGGTGGGGCGTTTGGACATGGGGGCCAAGCTGATGCGCCTGCCCCCCAAGGTCAAGAGCCTATGCCATGGCCGGGGTGGTTTGGCCCTGGCGTTCGGACCAAAGCAGGTAGGTCGAGCCTGCAAGGATCAGCAGGATGCCAAGCCAGTACGAGCCTTCGGGGGCGAAGTTCAGCACCAGCCAGCTGACTGCGATGTTCGAGAACAGTTTCAGATCATCAAAGGGTTGGACAAAGCCCGCATCCGCCGCGGCGTAGGCCAGCGTCAGGAAATGCTGCGCCGCGTACATGATGACACCGCCCAGGATCAGCAGCCAGAGGATGTTGCCGGTGGGAACTTCGAACCCGGCTTGCAGGGAGAACAGCGCGTTGATCGGCGTCAGCAGCACCAGAAGCCACAGGGTGATCGAGGTCTGGCTTTCGTCGCGCGTCAGGCGTTTGGTGATCAGCGAGGCACCGCCCCAGCAGATCGCGGCGGCGAGGGGGTAAAGGGTGGCGGTTGTCAGGTCGCCCTGCCATGGGCGCAGAAGAACCATCGCGCCGGCAAAGCCGAGGCCCGCGGCAAGCCAGCGGTTGGGGGCCACGCGTTCGCGCAGGAAGACGGCGGCGCCGATCATCACGAAGAAGGGCGAGGTCATCACCAGGGCCACCACATGCCAAGGGGCCATGCCCGAGGCGAAGGCCTGCGTGAAGGCCTGCACGCCCAGCACCGACAGGATGATGCGCAGGCCGTGCAGCAACGGGTGGCTTGTCTTCAGCGCCGTCAGTCCCTGTTTCCAGATGAAGGGCAGCGAGAACAGGGTGGCGATGGCATATTGCCAGAACGCATCCGACTGCGGCTTGAAGCCCATCTTGTAGGTGACGGTCCAGGTGATCGCGTTTGCAGCGGCAAAGGCGATGCCTGCCAGAACCATGAAGAGCGCGCCCTTCAAGGGGTATTGGGTGGTCTGATTCATGTCGTTCTCCTTTCAAGACCCAACATCAATCAGGGTGAAAGGAGCCGCTCCTTTTCCCATGCGTGCAGCCACAGGGCCACCGCCGGGGAACCGGGGCTTCACCATTCTCTTTCATCCGGACTATACCGTCGGCCCCGGAGTTACACCGGATCTGCTGTCCCTTTGGCTGTGAGGCCAGAGGCGCTCGCGGGCTGTACCGCCGGTGGGGAATTGCGCCCCGCCCTGAGAATGCCGGACGGATGTGTCCGGCGCGGCGGTTGTAACAGCCAGCGGCGGCGCGGCAAGCCGGAAAGGTGGCTTGAAGTGCAGACCTGTTGCGCTTTAATGCGCACATGATGAAAGCAATGGTTTTTGTGGGGGCGCTGTTGCCCGCGTTTGCGCCAGCCGCGCGGGCCGATTGCGTTGTGTTGCTGCACGGGTTGGCGCGGACCGAGCGGTCGCTGGCGGTGATGCAGGCGTCGCTTGAGGCGCATGGGTACAGGGTGGTCAACGAGGGCTATCCATCGACCAGTGCACCGATTGCGGACCTGGCGGCGGGGGTGGGCGCGCGCGTGGCGGCCTGTGACGATCAGCGTGTGGATTTCGTCACCCATTCGATGGGCGGCATTCTGGTGCGGGCCTGGCTGGCCGAGCATCGCCCGGCGCAGATGGGGCGCGTGGTGATGCTGGCACCGCCCAATCGCGGATCGGAGCTGGTCGATGCCTTTGGAGATCTGGGTCCGTTTCAGTGGATGAATGGTCCGGCGGGTATGCAGCTTGGCACCGATCCGGCGGCCACACCACAGCAGTTGGTGCGGCCCGATTATGAAGTGGGCATCATCGCGGGCAGCCAAAGCATCAACCCGGTGACCTCGGCAGTCATTCCGGGGGTGGACGACGGCAAGGTGTCGGTGGACAGCACCCGGCTTGACGGTATGACGGACCATATCGTGCTGCCGGTGACGCATACCTTCATGATGCTGGAGCCCACGGTGATTGCGCAGACGCTTGGATTTCTGCGCGAGGGGCGGTTTGATCCCGATCTGGGGTATGCTGACGCGCTGTGGCAGGCTTTTGGCGGGGAGTGACGGCATGGTGGGATATGGTGGTTTGGCCAAGGCGGTGTCGCGGTTCTGCGGTCGACCCGGCACCTTTGCGATTGCGCTGGGGGTGATCGCGGTCTGGATCGCGACCGGGCCGCTGTTCGGATTTTCCGACACATGGCAGTTGGTGATCAATACGGGCACCACGATTGTGACCTTTCTGATGGTGTTCCTGATCCAGAACACCCAGAATCGCGACACCCAAGCCATTCAGTTGAAGCTGGATGAGTTGATCCGGGCCACCATCGGGGCGCATAACGCCTTGCTGGACCTGGAAGAACTGGACGAGCGTGCGCTGGAAGCGTTTCGCAGCCGCTATGAGGCGCTGGCCCGCGAGGCGCGGTTGCTGCAGGGCGCGGCCGATACCGGGTCGCCGGAGGCCTGAATGCTGCGTGCTGCATCACGGTTGGCGGGGTTTCACACCCCGCACCCCGTGGGATATTTGCGCACAGAGGATGGGAATTTTAGTCAAATTTCAGGTAAATTTGCCTGAGCGACTTTGTGCGGGTGGGCTTGGGCCGGATGAACAGAAAGCTTTGCCGACTCGCGAAACAGGCGTAGAATAGCCCGAATTTCAGAGACGGATTAAGCCAATGTTTGATCGGATGACGCGTGCCCTGTTGGGGATTCTTGCTGTCATGCTTTGTGTGGGCGTGGCCCATGCCGAGGGGCGCAAGTTGGCCTTGGTCGTGGGCAATGAGGCCTATGAGGCGCTGCCCGGTCTGGCCACTCCGGCGGCGGATGCGCAGGCGATGTCGAAGGCGCTGCGCGATCTGGGATTTGAGGTGACGTTGCTGACCGATGTTGGCCCCGAGGTGTTTCAGGCTGTCTTGGGCAGTTTTGCCGAACAGTCTGAACGGGCCGAGACGGTGCTGTTTTATTATTCGGGCCATGCCTTTCAGAAGGATGGGGTGAACCATCTGGTGCCGGTCAATGCGCGGCTGGCGGATGCGGGGGCGTTGGAGGCCGAGACATGGCGGTTGGATGATATTGCGGCCAAGCTGAAATCGGGGTCGGGGCAGTTGTTGCTGTTTCTGGATGCCTGTCGGGACAATCCCTTGCCTGCGGCGGTGGTTGGATCTGGCGGACCGGGGCTGGCGCAATTTGACGGCGGGGCGGGAACCTTCGTGGCCTTTGCCACGGCACCGGGGGCAGTGGCATGGGACACGGCTGCGGGGACGGCCAACAGCCCGTTTACCGCCGCGTTGCTGGACCATATCGCCACATCGGGGCAGTCGATTTCCGATCTTATGATTGCAGTGCGCAACGCGGTGGATGCCGCGACCCAAGGCAAGCAGACCCCGTGGGAGCAATCGTCGCTGCGCGAGCAGTTCTTCTTTGTGCCGAAGCTGCAGGACAATCTGGCGCTGGAGCTGCCCAAATTCGAGATGGCCGAAGTGTCGGTGGAAATTGCGGCGGCAGACGAAGGGGCGGCGGTGGCACAGATTGCGGGCGTTCCCGTGCGGCTGGCGGCGTTGAATGCGGCCACGCGGTCTTTGGCGGCGGTGGGCGGCGTGCAGACCGGGGCGCTGCGGCTGAAGGGGATCGACGGTGGTAACGGCGGCGACGGCGGGGCCGCCCCCGCGTTGGCCCCGATGGCCATTCCGGAAAACCTGCCTTTGGCCGTGCAGACTGAATTGCAGCGCATTGGCTGCTATGCGATGGCCGTGGATGGCGATTGGGGCAACGGGTCGCGCAAGGCGATGGCGCAGTATTACGCGGCCAAGAAGGTGAAGCCCGCAGAAACCGAGCCGACCGCCGAGGTTTATCTGGCGTTGGCACAAGAGCCGGTCAAGACCTGCGACAAACCTGCGGCTGTGGTGGAAAAGAAGGCGCCCAGCAAGGCCACGGCCAAAAAAGCCACGGCAAAGGCCACCAAGAAGACGCCCACAACCAAGAAAGCGGCGGCCCCCAAGACCGCCGCCCCGGCGCCCGAGAAAAAGGGTGTGAAGTGCAAGTTCCTGGTGGTGGCGGTGGTCTGCAGTTAAGGCTTGCGTAGGATGCGGTTGACGTGGCCCATCTTGCGGCCCGGGCGTGCTTCGGCCTTGCCATAAAGATGCAGGGCCGCGTTGCGTTCGCGCAGGATCGCAGGGATGCGGGCGATGTCGTCACCGATCAGATTTTCCATCACCACGTCGGAATGGCGGCCACCATCACCCAAGGGCAGGCCCGCCACCGCGCGGATGTGCTGTTCGAACTGATCCACCGCGCAGCCGTTCTGGGTCCAGTGGCCCGAGTTGTGCACGCGAGGGGCGATTTCGTTGACGATCAGGCCGCCGTTGGCTGACCCGGGCGCGGTCACGAACAGCTCGACCCCCATGACGCCGACATAATCCAGCGCCGTCAGAATGCGCGCCGCCAGCAGCACCGCGTCAGACCGCTGTGCAGGCGTCAGTTTGGCGGGCAGGGTGGTGGTGTGAAGGATGCCGTCCTTGTGGACATTTTCGCCGGGATCATAGGCTGCAACGGCACCGTCCAGACCGCGGGCGGCAATCACCGACACTTCATGCGTGAAGGTGATGAAGCCTTCGAGGACGCAAGCCGCGCCGTTCATCGCTGCATGGGCCGCGGTTGCATCTTCGGCGGTCTTCAGCCGGATCTGCCCCTTGCCGTCATAGCCAAGCCGCGTGGTTTTCAAAATGGCGGGGGTGCCGATCCGGGCGATGGCGGCCTGCAGATCGGGCAGCGATTGCACCGGGGCATAGGGCGCGCAGGTCAGGCCCAGACCTGTCAGGAAGTCTTTTTCCTGAATGCGGTCCTGACTGATTGCCAAGGCGCGGCGGTTGGGGCGGATCGGGCGGATCGCCTCGAGTGCGTCCAGCGCGGCGGTGGGGATGTTTTCGAATTCATAGGTGATGACATCGACCGAGGCGGCAAAGGCGCGCAGGGCGGGCAGATCGTCATAGCTGGCGGTGGTCAGCGCGTGGGCCACATCGGCGGCGGGCGGGTTGGCGCCGGGTTCAAAGATATGGGTCTTGTAGCCAAGGCGCGAGGCGGCAACCGACAACATGCGGCCCAACTGCCCGCCGCCCAGAATGCCGATGGTTGCGCCGGGGGCAAGGTCATTCATCTTTGGGCTCCAGTGGGATCGAGTCGGACAACGCTGCACGCCACGCGTCCAGCCGGGCGGCCAAAGCGGGATCTTGCAGCGCAAGGATGCCTGCGGCCATCAGGCCCGCATTGGCAGCGCCTGCGGCACCGATGGCCATGGTGGCAACCGGATAGCCCTTGGGCATCTGCAAGATGGAATAAAGGCTGTCGACGCCCGACAGAGCCTTGGTCTGCACGGGCACGCCGATGACGGGGATGCGGGTCTTGCTGGCCATCATGCCGGGCAGATGCGCGGCCCCGCCGGCCCCGGCGATGATCACTTGCAGCCGACCTGCGGCCTCTTTGCCATAGGTCCACAGCCGGTCGGGCGTGCGGTGGGCCGAGACGATCTTTGTCTCATAGGAAATTCCCAGCGCGTCCAGGATCAGCGCTGCCTCTTTCATCGTCGGCCAGTCGGACTGGCTTCCCATGATGATTCCGACATCAACAGTCATTGGCGCCTCCGGCTGGTTATGCGCGCTTCATAGCAATGCAGGCGCAAGAGGCAAGGCCAAGGGGCAAGCTGTGTGATCTGGCGCCCGGTTTCGTGGCTTTCAGGCGATGATGTTGGGGATCAATTGATCTTCAAGACGGGCAATCTGATCCTTGAGCGCCAGCTTTTGCTTTTTCAGCCGCCGCAATGTCAGGGGATCGGGGCGGCCCGCGGTTTCCAGCACATGCACCGCCTCATCCAGATCGCGATGCTCACGTCGCAGCACCTCCAGCCGGATGCGCATCATGTCTTCGAAGTTCAGTTCGCTGGGCGCGTGCATGGCGGGATTGGTCCAGTCTTTTTGGCTTTGCAACAGGATACAGTGATTCGCCCGGCCCGCGGGAAGAATCTGCACGGATCTGTGCAGATTTTCCCGGCTGCGGCGGGACTTGCAGCGCGCGGTCCGGCCCCCCATATTGCAGTCAGGATGCCCGGGTGTGGGGTCCTGCCGAAATGTCGCTTTGTGCAAAGGGCATCACAGATGACGAAACTGAGCTTTGGCGCGCACCCGTTCCTGCTGGGGTTTGAACAGCTGGAACGTTTGGTCGAGCGCACCGCGAAAACTGCCTCGGAGGGCTATCCGCCTTTCAACATCGAGGCCACTTCGGAGAACACCTACCGGATCACGCTGGCCGTTGCGGGGTTCCGCGAGGAGGATCTGGCGATCACGGTTGAAGACCGCCAGTTGGTGGTGCGCGGCCGGCAGGGCGAGGACATGGCCGAGCGGGTTTTCCTGCACCGGGGCATCGCCGCGCGGGCCTTTCAGCGGTCTTTCGTTCTGGCCGACGGAGTGGAAGTGGGGGGTGCCAGTCTGGAGCATGGGTTGCTGAACATTGATCTGCGCCGGTCAGTGCCGGATGCGGTGGTGCAGACCATCCGCATCGGTCGGAAATAGGAGGTTGTCATGGATGTGAAATACGACGGATTGCCCGAGGGCGAAATCAAGCTGGTTTATGTGCGCCCTGTGGCGGTGGCCGGGTTGCCGGATGCGGTGCGGGCCCAGATCGGGCCGGTCGAGACGGTTTATTCGGTGCATGGCGCGGACGGGGTGCAGTTGGCGCTGGTGGCCAACCGCGCCTTGGCCTTTGCGCTGGCGCGGCAGAACGAAATGCTGCCGGTGAGTGTGCATTGAGCAACCCTGGGTGAGGAAAAGTGGGGGGTTCACACCCCCACGGATTTGCGGTGCAAATCCGCCCCCCGTGGGATATTTGTGCACAGAGGATGCAAATTTTAGATAAGTTTTGGCGATCAGTGCAAAGGCCGCCCGGATTGGGGCGGCCTTTGTTTGTAGCTTGCGCTCAGGCTTTGATCAGCCCAAGGCTTTCCAGCTTGAGGATCACCTGATGGGCGCAATGGTCAACCTCGGTGCCTTCGGTGTCCAGCACGATTTCGGCCTTGGTCGGTGCCTCGTAGGGGTCTGAAATTCCGGTGAATTCCTTGATCTTGCCTTCGCGGGCCAGCTTGTACAGGCCCTTGCGGTCGCGGCGTTCGCATTCCTCGACGCTTGTCGAGACATGGACTTCGATGAAGGCACCGAAGGCTTCGATCATCTCGCGCACGGCGCGGCGGGTGCTGGTGTAGGGGGCGATCGGTGCGCAGATGGCGATGCCGCCGTTCTTGGTGATTTCCGACGCGACATAGCCGATGCGCTTGATGTTGATGTCGCGGTGTTCTTTCGAGAAGCCCAGTTCCGACGACAGGTGTTTGCGCACCACGTCCCCGTCCAGCAGCGTCACAGGACGGCCGCCTTGCTCCATCAGTTTCACCATCAGGGCGTTGGCGATGGTGGATTTGCCAGAGCCAGACAGACCGGTGAAGAACACGGTGAAGCCCTGTTTGTCGCGGGCGGGCGAGGTTTTGCGCAATTGCGTGACGACCTCGGGGAAGGAGAACCATTCCGGGATGTCCAGACCTTCGCGCAGGCGCCGGCGCAGTTCGGTGCCGGAAATGTCCAGCACAGTGGTGCCTTCCGGCACTTCGTTAGATGGATAATACTGAGCCTTTTCCTGAACATAGACCATGTGTTTGAAATCAACCATGGTGATGCCCATTTCGGCCTCATGGGTCTTGAACAGGGTCTGAGCGTCGTAGGGGCCGTAGAAATCGACGCCTTGGCTGTTCTTGCCGGGCCCTGCATGGTCGCGGCCAACGATGAAGTGCGTCACGCCGTGGTTCTTGCGGATCAGCCCGTGCCAGACCGCTTCACGCGGGCCGGCCATGCGCATGGCAAGGTTCAGCAACGACATGCTGGTGGTGGACTGGGGGTATTTGTCCAGCACCGCCTCGTAGCAGCGCACACGGGTGAAGTGATCGACGTCGCCGGGTTTGGTCATGCCGACAACGGGGTGGATCAGCAGGTTGGCCTGTGCTTCCTTCGCGGCGCGGAAGGTCAGTTCCTGATGCGCGCGGTGCAGGGGATTGCGGGTCTGGAAGGCCACGACCTTGTTCCAGCCGACCTTGCGGAAGAAGGCGCGCAGTTCGTTGGGCGTGTCGCGGCGGGCTTTGAAATCGTAATGCACGGGCTGTTGGATGCCCGTTACCGGACCGCCAAGGTAGACCTTGCCCGCATGATTGTGCAGGTAGTTCACGGCCGGATGGGCCAGATCATTGGCGCCAAAGACTTTTTCGGCCTCAAGATCCTTGTTCGGGATCCATTTGTCGGTGATCGACATCACCGCCAGAATCACGCCTTCGGCATCACGCAGGGCGATGTCCTGACCGGGGGCAACTTTTTCAGCGAAGGCGTCCGAGATATCCAGCGTGATCGGGATCGGCCACAGCGCGCCATCGGCGGTGCGCATGTTGGCGACGACGCCGTCATAATCAGCCTCGGACAGAAAGCCCTTGAGCGGGAAAAAGCCGCCATTCATCAACAGTTCCAGATCGCAGACCTGACGCGGGGTCAGATCCCAGGACGGCAGACTGGCCGCCTCGCCCTTCAGCTTTTGTGCGGATTCATACGAAACATACAGCTCCGGGATCGGAGCGAGATTGGAAATCGCCATAGATTTGGGCCTTTTCAAACACTGCCAAGGGGTTTGCCCCCGTTGTTGCGCGGGGGATTAGCCGGGGATTGTGGCGAAATTCAAGCCAAAGCGCAGGTTTGTTGAGAAAATAGGGCGAATATGCCGGAACGCTTGGCGGGGATGGATTGGAATTCGCGGTTTTGAGGCCGCGCTGAAACGCGGTCCTAATGCCCCTGAAGCCAGCGTTCGGCATCCAGCGCGGCCATGCAGCCCATGCCCGCGCTGGTGACAGCCTGACGATAGACATGGTCGGTCAGATCGCCCGCGGCAAAGACGCCCGCAATTGCGGTGCGGGTGCTGCCGGGTTCAACCTGCACATAGCCGCCCGAGTGCAGTGGCAGTTGATCCTTCACCAGTTCCGAGGCGGGGGCGTGGCCGATGGCGACGAAGAAGCCATGGCAGGGCACGTCCTTTTCCTCGCCCGTCACCAGATTGCGGGTGCGCACGGCGGTGACTGACGCCGGGGCATCGGTGCCCAGCACTTCGGTGACTTCGGAATTCCACAGCATCTCGATCTTGGGGTGCTTGAACAGCCGGTCCTGCATGATCTTTTCGGCGCGCAAGGTGTCGCGGCGGTGAATCAGGGTCACTTTGGTGGCAAAATTGGTCAGGAACAGCGCCTCTTCCACCGCGGTGTTGCCGCCGCCGATCACCACGACCTCTTTGCCGCGATAGAAGAAACCGTCGCAGGTGGCGCAGGCGGAGACGCCAAAGCCCTTGAACTTTTCTTCTGACGGCAGGCCCAGCCATTTGGCTTGGGCACCGGTGGCAAGGATGACGGCGTCTGCGGTGTAGGTGGTGCCGCTGTCTGCCGTGGCGGTGAAGGGACGCTTTTGCAGATCAAGGCTGGTGATGTAGTCCGAGATGATCTCTGCCCCCATCGCTGCGGCGTGATCCTGCATGCGGACCATCAGATCTGGGCCCTGCACATGGGTGTCGCCGGGCCAGTTTTCGACCTCGGTGGTGATGGTCAACTGGCCGCCGGGTTGCAGGCCCTGCACCAGAATGGGGTTCAACATGGCGCGCGCGGCATAAACCGCCGCCGTATAGCCTGCCGGGCCAGAGCCGATGATCAGAACCTTGGTGTGCCGCGTCTCGCCCATTTTATCCCCCGGAATCGTGTTGCCCCCGATATAGGGCTTGGGGCTTGGCGGGGGAAGGGCCGCAAAGCGGGCTTGCGGAAACATGCGGGCGCGCGGTGTTTTGCGAAAAATTCTTGCGCGATTGGGAAAGAATATTGCGCACAAAGGGGCATCGGCCTAGATACGAGGCAGCAAAAGGAAGCCAACATGTCCGCCACCAAACTTGATCCGATCGACCGTCGCATTCTGGCGGAGTTGCAGGCGGACGGGCGGATGACCAACGTTGAACTGGCCAGCCGGGTGGGCATTTCCGCGCCACCCTGCCTGCGCCGGGTGCGGACGCTGGAAGAGGCGGGCTATATCAAGGGCTATCACGCCGATATTGACGCGCGCGAGCTGGGGTTCGAGGTGCAGGTTTTCGCCATGGTGCGGCTGCAAAGTCAGGCCGAGGCAGATCTGTCAACGTTTGAAGCGCGCTGCCGGGCCTGGCCGTTGGTGCGCGAGTGCCACATGTTGAACGGCGAGATTGATTTCATCCTGAAATGCGTGGCACCGGATCTGTCGAGCTTTCAGTCCTTTCTGACGGAACAGTTGTTGAAGGCTGAAAACGTTGCGAACGTGAAAACGTCGCTGGTGATCCGCTGTGCCAAGGACGAGCCGGGGCTGCCGTTCGACGTGCTGGAAGCACGACTTGCGCGCAACGCCTGAGATTTTTCCCCAGTCTGGTCCGAAAAAAAGTCTGGTCCTGAAAAAAAGTCTGGTCCTGAAAATGTTCAGGCGGCCCCTTGATGGTGTCAGAGCACACCAGGGCCGCCTTAACTGAGCATCATCCGCAGTCCTTGCAGACTGGTGCGATGAAGGGGGTGCCTTGCGGTCTTACCACGCCCACCACCGCCTGTTTTCACAGAGGGACATCTGTAAGGGGAAACATGGCGGAATAGCGTCACGCTGTCAAAGTTAATTCCAAATTGGCGCAGCTTTGTGGCCGGATGTTCGTGTGATGCCATGATTGTTCACAGTCGATGAAAAGTGACACGACACAGGGCAGTGGGTTGTGCGGTGCAATGGTCTGAAAACGCAAAAGGGCCGGGAAATCCCGGCCCTTTTCGCGGCAGTGATTCGGATCAGCGGGCAGCGATGGCGCGCGGTTTGGCAGCCACCGAGGTGACTTTCAGTGCTTCGGGGCGGCGGCGCTGGCCACGGGCCCAAGGCAGCGCGACCTGCGGTTCGGCTGCGGCGGCGATGGCGGATTTCAACCAGCGGCGATCTTTTTTCATGGTCAGCTCCTGCGATGCAATTTGTTAAGTACAATTTGCCCCGGCAATGCGGCGCTGTTTTGACCGCGACGTTGAATTTTCGCGCGCAGTCGGGCGGTGGCGTCGGGAAAATGTGGCGAAAGAGACAAAATATTCAAGATGTTGAAATTTATGTATAATTTGTGGTGCTGGAAACAGTTCCTGTGAAAATTGCCGGATTGTTTCTTAAATTGCGGCAATCCTGCGGCGGTCTTTGCCGCGATCTGGCCCGATTTACAGCCGGATCACCGAAATCAGGCGGCCATAGTCTGCCTCTCCGGCGTGAGTGGTGCGGCGATAGGAGAAGAATCGCTGCGGCTCGGCGTAGGTGCAATGCTGCGTCCATTCGGCATGGCCGACACCCGCGCCGCGCAACCGGTGCAGGCCATAAGCGGGCAGGTTGAACAGCAGGCGGTCGCCCGCGCCGTTGACGAAAAAGCGGCGGCTGTCGGGGTCGTCGTCGGTGAAGGTTTCAAAGAACTCTTGCCCGACCTCATAGGCGTTTTGCGATATGCAGGGGCCAACCACAGCGGCAATGTTGCGGCGCTCTGCGCCCAAGGCCTCCATCGCGTCAATCGTGGCTTCCAGCACGCCATCGCGGGCACCGCGCCAGCCTGCATGCGCAGCCCCGATCACCCCCGCCTGCGGGTCGGCAAACAGCACCGGCTGACAATCGGCGGTCAGCACCGCCAAGGCGATGCCGGGGGTCGCCGTCACCATCGCATCGGCCCGCGGGCGCAGGGCAGGTGGCGTGGTGATCAGGACCGCATCGGCGGAATGCACCTGATGCACGGTGACAAGCGCCTCGGGGGCCACCCCCATCGCATGGGCCACGCGTGCGCGGTTGATCGCGACAATCTCGGCCAGGTCAGTGGAACCGGTTCCGCAGTTCAGCCCGGCAAAAATGCCGGATGACGCCCCGCCCTTGCGCGTGAAAAATCCATGGCGGACGGGCAGCGCATCGGAGGTGATGATTTCGAGCATCAGGAAAATCCGGGCGGTGGGGGCGCGTTGGGCGGAATGACGGCCAGCGCTTTGAACAACTGTCCCATTTCCGTGGGCGCGGTCAAGCGGTGCAATGCGGCGTGATGTGCGATCAGCGGCGATCCGGTCAGATTGCGTGCCAATTGGGCGGCGCGGGCGTCGATGCCGAGAGCGGTCAGCAAAGCCCCCTGAGTGGTGTAGGCGTGGCGCGGGGTGTGGGCGGTGAGAGCGGCAAAATCGACATGGGCGGTCAGGTCGGCTTCGCCGGGTTCGGCCAGCGGATCGGCAAAGCGGTGGGCTTTCAGCGCCTGAAACGTATCGCCGCGCGACGACCAGCCGCCGTAGTCGATGATCAGAGCAACACCGCCTTGGGCTGTGATGCGGGTCGAGATGGCCTGCATGATGGTGGCGGCAGCGGGGCAAAGTTCGACCACATCGCCGGGCAGGGTGTCGGCCAGGCGGTGATCCAGCAGGGCCGGGGGCGCGGGCGCGCTGCGGCCAAGGGCCAGTTGGCCATCGGTCAGCCCGACCATGGTTTCGGCCCAGCCTTGCGGGGTGCGGGTGAACTGGCGGATGGGCAGGGCGTCGAAGAATTCATTCGCCAGCAGGTAGAGGGGCGCGTCGGGCAGGGCGTCGGCGCTGTCGGCCCAGGTGACGGGATGGTTGCCCAATGTGGCGCGCTGACGGGCGCGCAGGGTGGACGAGGCCTCGACCAGCACCACCGATGCGGCGGCATGAAAGCCCGAAACCCGCGCGGTTGCGCGCAGCACATCGGCCATCAGGGTGCCGCGACCGGGGCCCAACTCGGCCAGCGTGAAGGCGGCGGGCGCGCCTTGGTCCAGCCAGGTTTGCGCCAGGGCAAGGCCCAGCAGTTCGCCAAACATCTGGCTGATTTCGGGGGCGGTGGTGAAATCGCCTGCCGCGCCAAACGGGTCGCGGGTGGCGTAATAGCCGTGATCGGGGTGCAGCAGGCAATCGGCCATGTAATCGGCCAAGGTGATCGGGCCTGTGGCCTGAATGCGGCGGATCAGCAGGGCGGCCAGCGGCGTCATCTGCGCCGCGCGATGAACCAAAGGCCCGCAAGGATCATTGGCAGGCTAAGAAGTTGCCCGGCCGTCAGGCCATAGCCGCCAATGTGCAGGTACAGGCCCAAGGGGTTGGTGTCGGTCACGAATTGCGCATCGGGCTGGCGGACAAATTCCACCGCAAACCGCGCCACGCCATAGCCCGCAATGAACAGCCCGGCGATGCCGCCCGCCGTTTTCAGCCAGTCGCGGCGCCAGATCAGATAGGTCAGGACGCCAAAGAGCAGCAGGCCTTCCAGCACCGCTTCATAAAGCTGGCTGGGGTGACGGACGCAGAGGCCCGCGACAGTGGCGCAGGCCTGCGCTGCATCGCCCGGAAAGGCCACGCCCCAAGGCAGGGTGGTGGGGCGGCCCCACAGCTCGGCGTTCACAAAGTTGGCAAGGCGGCCGAGGAACAGACCAATCGGGGCCACGGCGGCCATCAGATCGGCCAAAGGCAGCATCGCGATTTTCTCACGCCTGCAAAACCAGATCCCGGCAAGGGCCACGCCCAGAAAGCCGCCGTGGAAGGACATGCCCCCCTCCCAGACCCGCAGGATTTGCGCCGGGTTTTGCAGGAATTCTGCCGGCTGATAGAAGATCACATAGCCCAGCCGCCCGCCCAGAATGACGCCGAAGATCACCCATGTCAGCAGCCGTTCCACCGCCTCGGGCTGCAGCGGCGGCGCAGCGGTCCACAGGCGGGGCGTGGTGATCATGCGCACGATCAGCTTCCACCCCGCAATCAGCCCGACGATATAGGCCAGCGCGTACCAGCGCAGCGCGATGGTGATCGGGCCTATGTCAAACGAGAAGATCTCGGGCGAGATGTCGGGGAAGGGGATGTAGGACATGGGCGCTTTCGCTGTGGTTATGGGGTGGTTGTCGGGAAAGGTGGCCTGGATGTCAACGCAGGACGGCGCATCTTGTCTGCGCGCCGCAGTCAGACCATATATGAGGCAACGAAAGGAGGCCCGATATGCAGGCCGGAAACAAGTTCTTTGATGATGTGTCCAAACTGATGACCAACGCCATGGGCGTGGCGCAGGGGGCCAAGACCGAAGCGGAAACCGCGATGAAGGGCTTTGTTGATCGCTGGATGGCTGACCGTGATTTCGTGACGCGTGAGGAGTTCGACGCAGTGCGGTTGATGGCGCAAAAGGCCCGCGAAGAAAATGCGGCGCTGGCGGCCCGGATCGCGGCGCTGGAGGCGAAGTAGGTTTGACTGTGACAAGCTGCGCTGCCGCGGGCGGCGCAGTTTGGGTATTTGGAACAAGGTGACGGCAAATTTTAGCTAAATGCTGTCGATTAAATGCGGTCGATTCGGCGGCACGCACCGTCTGAGTGTTCAGCGTTTCCGAATTTGAAATGACAAAGGCCGCCCGGAGGCGACCTTGATGTCAGTCTTTGGGCGGTTGGTGGAGCCAGGGAGGATCGAACTCCCGACCTCTTGAATGCCATTCAAGCGCTCTCCCATCTGAGCTATGACCCCTTACCGTTCCGGCGACGCTTGGGCTACGTCTTGGGCGCTGTTTAGGGGAGGGCGCGGCAGGGTGCAAGAGGAAAAATGCACCAATGTCGCGCCCGGCCCCATGTTTTTTCCCCGGCCCGTCATATTGCACCACGGCAACAAAGCGGACACGAGTTCAAAGGCTTAGACGTCTTCTTCGTCGCCTGCGACGTCGGCCAGATCATCCAGCGAGACGTTGTCGTCGGCGTCGTCTTCCAGAAGTTCGTCGTCGATCTCGGCATCGTCGGCAACGCCGGCCACCAGCAGATCATCATCGGCTTCCAGATCATCGACCAGAACGGCGTCGTCGTCCTTCTCGGGCTGAACGCGGGCAATCACGGCGGCGGCCATCTTGCGGCGCGCGCTTTCGATGTCGACCACTTCGCCCGTGTAGGGGCTGACGATCGGGGTGCGGTTCAGGTCGTAAAAGCGTTTCCCAGTGGTGGGGCAAATACGCTTGGTACCCCATTCGGCCTTGGGCATGGTTTTACCTTTTTGGGCTGGCCTTTGCAGGCGTATATTCAACAAAGCAGTCGCTTGCCACAAGGCGCGGGCACTGTCAAAGGCTTTTGCAAAAGCAGGGCGGGTTCAGGCGAATTCGAAAATCGCCGCCTTTCGCTTACGCTGGAACGGGTTTTTCGATATGCGCTGTGTGACGCAATCCGACTCGTCCTGCTGGTTGCCGCCCGGCCCCGGACGGGTCTGCCAAGTTGCCATGCCAAGAGGTGAAATGCCCGTCCTGCCCGGCCCTCCCGCGATTGAAATCACCCTGCGCCGGTCGGCCCGCGCGCGGCGATTCTCGTTGCGGGTGTCGCAGGCCGATGGCCGGGTGACGCTGTCGTTGCCGGCGCGTGCACGCGAGGCCGAAGCGATGGCCTTTGCCCATGCGCAGGAAGACTGGATCCGGGCCGCCCTGGCGAAGATGCCAGTGGTGGATGCGGTGGGGATCGGGTCGGTCATTCCGGTTGAAGGGGGCCTGTTGCAGGTGCAGGCCGGGGCGGGTCGGTCGGTGCGGGTCGAGGGCGCTGCGCTGCTGGTGCCGGGCGATCCGGGGCGGGCCGGGGTCCGGGTGGCGGCCTGGCTGCGGGTGCTGGCGCGGGACCGTCTGGCCGAAGCGACCGACCGTTATGCGGCGGCGGTGGGGCGGCAGGTGACGCAGATCACCCTGCGGGACACGCGGTCGCGCTGGGGGTCCTGCACTGCGGATGGGGCGCTGATGTATTCCTGGCGGCTGATCATGGCACCGCCGCGCGTGCTGCAATATGTGGCCGCGCATGAGGTCGCGCATCTGATCCAGATGAACCACTCGGCGGCTTATTGGGCTGTTGTAGAACGGATTTTTCCGGGCTGGCAGACCGAACGGGCCTGGTTGAAACGTCAGGGCGGTACTTTGCAGGCCTATCGGTTTGAAACGGGGGATTGACCGGGTGGCGGCTTCGGTGCTTGGCTGCGGCATGCCGATACAACCGCGCCTTGCCGATCCCAACGCCTCTGCCCATGAGCGGGTCTACCGCAGCTTGCGCCTGCAGGTCCTGCACGGAGAGATGGCCCCCGGTCAGGCGATGACCCTGCGCGGGCTGGCCGAGCAGTTCGGGGTGTCGATGACCCCTGCGCGCGAGGCGGTGCGGCGGCTGGTGGCCGAGGGTGCCTTCACGATGTCCTCTTCGGGCCGGATTTCGACGCCAGAGTTGACGCCAGAGCGTATTGAAGAGCTGGCAGCGATCCGCGCAATGCTGGAGCCGGAAATGGCGTCCCGCGCGCTGCCCCGTGCGCATTTCGCCCTGATAGACCGGCTGGCCGCGATCAACGCGCTGAACCAGGAGGCGGTGATGAACCACGACGCGGTGGGCTATGTGCGCACCAATCTTGAATTTCATCGCACCCTGTACCTGCGCGCGCAGACCCCGGCCATGCTGGCGCTGTGCGAAACGGTCTGGCTACAGCTGGGGCCAACGATGCGGGCTTTGTACCAGAAGTTGCGGCGACGCGATATGCCGCAGCATCACCGGATGATTCTGGCGGCGCTGCGTGCTGGGGATGAACCGGGGCTTAGGTTGGCGGTGCGCACCGATGTGACGCAGGGGTTGCGGCACCTGGCGAGTTAGGCCGCGACGGAATGTTGACCTGTGGGCGTTGAACGGGGGCCAGCAACAGGAGATATGATGCGCGCGCTTTCCACCCTTGACCGCCGTACCGTCTTGCAGGCCTTGACCTTTGCCCCCGTGACGGCCGCTTTGCCGAAGACCGTTCTGGCCGAGGTGGCGCAGGCCGGGTTGATTTCGACCGATGTCTGCATGCTGTCCGCCGAAGTGACCGAGGGACCGTTTTATCTGGACC
>CAZCFC010000012.1:0-22263 GCA_964497815.1 uncultured Cypionkella sp. | reverse complement strand
CGTTCAGATTGGACAGCCGATTTTGCCTGAACACTACAAAGCAATTGCCGCAGCTGTCCGATTTGCGGAGTCGATGCGGAAACGCAGAAAGCAGGCCCTGAAATGAGCAGATCCGAACAGATGCAGCGCCTGGAGCAAGTGGCTGGGCTTTTGTTTGATACCCGCTTGGCTGAATTGCAGAAAGCTGCGCGTGCCCGTGCAGATACAGAGGCGCGCATGGCGGCCTTGGTTATGCCTGCTGTTCCAGAGGGGGCCCTGTCGCAAGTGGCGGCTGAACTGGCGGCACTTGGTTATCAGCGCTGGGCAGATCTGCGCCGGGCCGAGTTAAATCAGACACTTGCCCGGCAAACTGCGGCCTGGATTGACGCCCGTGACGAGGCGCGGTTGGCCTTTGGCAAGACCCAGGCGCTGGCCGCAGTTAGAACAAAGCTGGGTCTGTCAGGACCAAAGCGCCCCTAACCTGCGGTGTCCTGACGGGCAATATCGCTGATCAACACGTCTTTCACAGAATCCGCCAAGATGCTTTGCGCGGCTTCCAGCAAGGCTTTGCGCAGCAGAACCAGGTTTGATCCATCAGTGAAAGCACCCTTGAACCCGCCAGCATTCGCGTGGTCGAACATGACCTGCAAGAAGGCGTCTCGCAGCTTCGGCTCGCGCGAATAGACAGATTCTGATGAGTCTTTCGTCACCTCAAGGCTAAGTGCCATAATCACCATCGACACAACACGCCCGTCTTCAAGGACGGGCACGACGAACTGGTTATTCAGCTTGACGTATTCTGGCGCCTCTGCCGGATCGGTTTCATGTTCACCTTCGGTTGCGCTGGGTTCGGTCGTGACGGTGTCGGGGTGATCGGCGGCAGGGCGCAAAGCCATGCCGCCGCCTACGCCTGCACCCAGCCCAAGAAGCGCCAAAATCAATGGGAGGAGTTTCCTGATCATGGTGGTCAGAACGGCAAGAGAATGTCAGCAACTTGCTGACCATAGCGGGGTTGCTGCACATCGGTGATCTGCCCGCGGCCGCCATAGGAAATGCGCGCGCCCGCGATCTTGTCATAGGTGATCTCATTCTGACGGGACACGTCGATGGGCCGCACATAGCCTGTCACCAGCAGTTCCCGCAGCTCGAAGTTCACGCGCACCTCTTGCTGGCCTTCAATGCGCAACACGCCGTTGGGCAATTCTTCGACCACAGTTGCCGCCACCCGCAGCGTCAACTTTTCGTTGCGCTTTACCGATCCGTCGCCAGCATAGGTTGACCCTGAGTTGGTTGCCACCGCATCGGTCATCGTTGCGCCCTCTGGCATATCGCGATTGACGCGCTCTGGTATGCCAAATAAGGACGGCATCCCCATCGTCTCTTTGCCGCTGCGGCTGCGATCTGAAGAGTTCTTGATTTCTGCGCTGTCATCAATCTCGATCACCACAGTCAAAATATCGCCGCTTCGGGAAGCCCGCCGATCCCCGAACAGCGAACTGCGCCCCGCCGTCCACAAAGACGAGGCATCGCCGGGGCTGTCCGGGGCGATATCTTCGGGCATCGGGTTGGAATACATTGCATGGTGTTGATAGCTGCCCTCCAGAGGGCTGAAATCGGGCGCGCGGCCCACTTGGTCAAGCCGCCCACAAGCGGTCAGCATCGTCAAAGACAACAGCAAAAAGCGCATCGTTCACTTCCTTCAGGACGGGGGACCTACGCGCACCACGCCATCGGGGCCAATCTGCCCGCTAACCTTGATACGCGAGGAAAGGTTCATAACTTCAATCACATCACCCACCCCACCGCGTGCCAGAGCGCGACCTTCGGTCAGGATGGACAGGCCACCGGCGGCATAGCTTAGCGGGATGATCTGGTTTCGCTCAATCACTGCACCTGGCCCCAGATCGGTCTGCCGGATGGGCCGCCCGGCGTAGATCATCACGCGCGCCTCTTGACCAATTGCGGCGGTGGTGTCCGTCAACGCCCCGGGTATCTCCATCGCCACAAGGGTCAGATCCTCGGCGGTAAGGGCGGTTTGCGCGCGGATGATGCGGGTGGCAACCACGCTGTCTGCCCAAGCCGGGAGGGCTGTCACGCAAAGCAGAATGCGCCACATCACCGAACCTGCGTGGTGGCTGACAGCATCTGGTCGGCTGCGGTGATCACCTTGGCGTTCAGCTCGTATCCGCGCTGGGCCTTGATCAGTTCAGAGACTTCGCGCACGGGGTCAACGGTGCTTTCTTCCAGATAACCTTGGCGTAATGTGCCAAGCCCATCAATGCCGGGCGTACCAACCAAGGCTGGACCGGAGGCAGGGCTTTCAAGATAGAGGTTTGAACCCATCGCCTCGAGCCCTTTTTCATTGGTAAAGCCAACCAACCCCAACTGTCCCAGCAGTTGCGGATCCACTTGTCCGGTAAAATAGGCGTAAACCTCGCCATCCGAGTTGATTGAGATGCTGCGAGCGTCCGACGGAATCGTGATCCCGGGTGCAACCTGAAACCCGTCTGCCGTGACGATAAGTCCATCACCGGTGCGTTTCAGTGCGCCATCACGGGTATAAGCAGAGCCACCCGAGGGCAGCGTGACTTCGATGTATCCCTTACCTTCAATCGCCACATCCAGATCACCGCCGGTTTCGGACAGCGTGCCTTGTCCCAATACAACCGACACTGACGCAGGGCGCACGCCCATCCCCATTTGCACGCCTGTTGGCAAGACCGAGCCATCCTGCGCCGAAACGGTTCCCGGCTGTGCAAGTTGTTGATAATGCAGGTCCGCAAAGTCGGCGCGGCGTGCATTATAGCCGGTTGTCGACATGTTGGCGAGGTTATGTGCCACCACATCCACCCGCATTTGTTGCGCGCTCATCCCCGAGGCGGCGATTTGAAGGGCGTTCATCGTGTCTCCTATCGGCCCAGCGTTTCAATGACGCCGCGCATGCGTTTGTCTTCCTGATCCATAAAACTTTGGCCCAACTCATAGGCCCTCTGAACTTCGATCATCCGGGCGATTTCCATCACGGGGTTGACGTTGCTGTCTTCCAGATAGCCCTGCAGAACGATGCCGCCCTCAGCCGGCTCTACGCCGTTTGCGGAGAAAAGCGTTCCAGACTGGTGCTGCAGTGAAAGCGGATCGGTTGGCTGCCACAGGCCGATCCGTGCAATGGGCGCACCGTCAGCCGAGACGGTGCCATCCTGCGCCACTGCCACGTTGCGGGCGTCTGGCGGGACAAACACCGGCGCGCCGCCCTGATCCACCAGTCGGTAGCCATCATGTGTGACCAACTCCCCATTGGCGGATGGAGTGAAGCTGCCAGCACGTGTCAACCGTTCACCATCCGGGGTTTCGATCTGAAAAAATCCTTCGCCTTGAATGGCGAAATCAAAGATACCGTTGGTCTGGTTTAATCCGGCTTGCGACAAATCAACGACGCGGGCGTTGCCGTTAGCCATCGACAATGACGGTCCATTTTCCACCCCTGCAACAAACTCTTCAAAAATCACGCCTTCACGGCGAAAGCCCGTGGTCGATATGTTGGCGATATTGTTCGCCACCACCTGCATTTCGCGCATCAATCCCGACTGACGGGTCAGCGTGGTGTATCCGGCAGCATCCATCTTAGCCCCCTGCAATCAGGGGGATGATGCGTTCGGTAAAGAACGCGACCAAAGTGGCGGTCATAAAGCTCATCGAGACCCAGAACACCGCGATCATCGTTCCGACTTTGGGTACAAAAGTCAGTGTCATTTCCTGAATCGAAGTCAGCGCCTGAAACAGACCAACCGTGACACCCGCCACCAGCGCCACCGTCAGAAGCGGGGCCGACATCAGCACCGCTGTCCAAAGGGCTTGCCGCAAGACATCATAGATCATCTGGTCGGTCATACGGGCATCCTCAGAATTTCCTGATAGGCCTCAACCACTTTGTCGCGGACCGTAGCCACCGTTTCGACGGCCAGTTGTGAACTGGCCAATGCCTGCACCAAAGCGTGCGGATCGGCGTTTCCGGTCATGGCTGCGCGGGCTGTTTGTTCGCCTTGTGCCAGCGTTTCCGCAAAACTGCCCGCCAGGCGGACAAGCTCTGATTCCGCACCGCCCGGTTGCGGCAAGGGTGCCGCAGCCGAGCGGGCCTGTGTGTAGGTTTGCGTGGCAAGTGATGTTCTAACATCCATTCTGGATCTCCTTATCGACGCAGCAGATCGAACAGGCTTTGCGTCATCTGTCGCGCCTGATCGAAGATTTTTAGGTTCGCCTCATAGCTGCGCTGCGCTTCGCGCGCGTCAGCAATTTCGATCACCAGATCGACGTTCGATCCATCGTAGTGACCGCTTTCATCCGCCAGCGGATTGCCGGGATCGTAGATTTGCGCCAGCGGGCTTTGATCCAGCCGCACAGGGGTCGATTCAACCAACCCCGAGTCCATAGATTCTTGAAAGCCTATGATTTTACGGTGATACCCGGGTGTATCTGCGTTTGCGATATTCTCGGACACATGGCGCAGACGCAGTCCTTGCGCCTCCATTCCAGAGGCGGCGTAGGACAGTGAGGTGAACAGATCAGCCATCTACGCCCCCCTACCGACTGCGCCCAAGGCTGGCGCGGATGATGTCAGAGGTGTTGCGATAGATCGCCAAGGCCATTTCATGATCTTGCCGCACACCAGCCGCCTTCACCATTTCCGTTTCCAGCGACACCGAATTCCCATTCGGAGCCGCCGCACTTTTGTCACGCCGTGCCAGCGGAACCATCGTGCCATCAGTGTTCGTGCCATGGCCTGGACGGGTGGCGCGCATGTTGCCGCCCTCTGCGAAAGTTTCGGCAAAGGACGGCAGGTCCATCGCCTTGAACCCGGGCGTGTCGGCATTGGCCACGTTTTGGGCAATCACACCCATACGTGCCCCGGCCTGTGCGGCCATCGTTTGTGCCATTCTGGTCAGCTCTAGTTTCTCAAACATCGGGGTTTCTCCCTCGAACCGCTTCATCAAGGCTTAACGGTGATTCCTTTATAAAGGGTAAGCAGTGAACAAAGAGGGAATGCGATGGGCGGTGTTTTTGATGGGTTGCTTGCTGAAATCTCGACTGTGGACGTGTCCATGCCGCTGGGGCGGCTGGCCGAAGTGGCGGGTGGCACTGTGCTTGTCACAGGGCTGGGGGCCAAGGCGCGGCAGGGCGACCGCGTCTTGATCAATGGCACCCTGGGAGGAGAGGTGCTGCGCCTTTCGGCCAATGGCATCACGGTGCTGACTGACGGCGCACCCGATGGCCTGGCGATGGGGGCCGAGGTGGCGCTTTGCGGCACCGCAGGTATCGCCCCCGATGACAGTTGGATCGGGCGGATCGTGGATCCATACGGCCGCCCCATGGATGGCCGTCCGCTGTTCCGCGGACCCTGTTTACGCCCCCTGCGTGCAGAGGCGCCGCCAGCAGCGCAGCGTCGCCGTCTTGGTGAACGCCTGTCCACCGGGGTGGCGATTTTTGACACTCTTTTGCCATTGGTGCGGGGGCAGCGGATTGGCTTGTTCGCGGGCTCTGGCGTTGGAAAATCGTCTCTTTTGGCGAAGTTTGCACGCGGTGTGGATGCCGATGTGGTGGTGATCGCCCTAGTCGGCGAACGCGGTCGCGAATTGCGCGAGTTTGTCGAACGGGTGCTTGGCCCTGATGGGATGAAGAGGTCGGTCTTGATCACAGCCACGTCGGACCAATCGGCGTTGGCGCGACGGCGCTGTGCGATGGCGGCGATGGCAGTGGCGGAACATTTTCGCGACCAGGGGCTACATGTGCTTTATCTGGCCGATTCGATCACCCGCTTTGCGGAGGCGCACCGCGAAGTGGCCCTTGCCGCAGGTGAGACAGCTGCCTTGAGGGGGTTCCCTCCTTCGGTGGCGCAGGCGATCATGTCGCTGGCGGAACGCGCGGGACCCGGTCCGGAAGGGAAAGGTGATATTACTGCGGTGTTCTCGGTTCTGGTCGCAGGGTCGGATATGGAAGAGCCGATTGCCGATATTCTGCGTGGCGTTCTGGACGGGCATGTAGTGATGGATCGCAAAATCGCTGAACGTGGGCGTTTTCCGGCGATCGACTTGCTGAGATCCGTGTCGCGCAGCCTGCCCGATGCCGCAACAGATACAGAAAACGCGCTGATCGGACAGGCCCGGCACTTGCTGGGTGCATGGGACAGGGCCGAAATGATGATTCAAGCAGGGCTGTATGCGAAAGGGTCTGATCCGATGGTAGATGCGGCTATCCGGGTCTGGCCGGCACTGGACGGATTTCTGGCCGAAGATGCGCCACCGGATGGTATTGAAGGAAGCTTTCGCCGTCTGGCGGCGGCACTTGCGGCTACCTGAAGCGATAGCGGGCATTGGCTGATGCTGTCTGCATAAGTTGAAGCGCGGGGTTTCCGGCCCCGGACTGTGAAAATCCTTCTGCTTCGGATCGCAATAGAAAGCGGCGAGCCAGCCCTTCAACCTTTGCCGGATCGGTGAACTGGGCGATGGCATCGCTGCCAAGTTGCGACTTTGCTTTAGCCTTGAACGCTTCAAGTTGCTTGTCGAGGTCAAGGATGCCCAGGCTTGTCGGTAGCCCCAATGCCTTCTCGAACACCTTCCGCAGGGGGGCGTTACCCATCACAGTGAACCATTTGGCGTTTTCCGAACTGTTGGCCTTGGACGCGATTCCCGGCAACTCGCGCTGCAAATTCAAGGCAAGCCGCAGATCCGGGTTCTGCTCGCCTATGGCGACTTCAAACCGCCTGTCACGATAGGCGGACAGGATTTTGTCAGGGAAATCGGACAATTTTGTGCTTGGAACTGCAAAGTCGCCAAAGCCAAAGGTTGAAGACAGCTTCTGATACTGTTTGTCAGCCAACCGATTTGCCAGCGCGCCAGTCGTCAGGGTGCCATCCTCTAATACTTTGCGAATGAAGAACTTGTTGTTGATGTCGTTGTCCAGACCAAAGGCGCCCAACGCCACCTTCAACAGGCGTCGATCATTCACCAATTGCTCGGCGGTCGTAATGCCGCCAATCTTGGCCCGAAAATAATCTTCGTCACGTTTCAAATCCGGCGATTTGTTGAATGCGGCTGTCTGGGTGGGCATTGTCCGTTTCAAGAACGCCCAGCCCGCATAACCGCCAAGCGGGAGGGCTGGGGCGAAGGTCATATTGGCCGCGCGGCGAACAACCGCTCTTCGCGAGGCAGCAAACCGCGCAAAGATTTCAAGGCTTGATAGTGCTGATCCTCCAGCACAAAGGCGGTGGCCTGCGATAGCAGGGTGCGACTGTCATGGTCAGTCAGCACCTGGCTCAGTTGTTCAATGCCCCGCAGCAACTGCAGCCGTGCATCTTTGGCATCGGAATCGCCAGACAATACCAGTTGCGCGATGTAACAGACCCTACGCACCGGGGTCGTCACCTCTTCAGGATGAATTGCGTCGCGCAGACGCAGAATATGTGCATTCGGCGTCATGATCGCCAGACGAGATCTTTTGTCACCATTTTCGATGACGGCACCGTTGATCAGCACGCGCTCATGTGGGCCAAGCTTCAGAACAAGCCCACTCATACCCCTCCCCCATCGCCACGCAATCCACGCATCACGGCTGTGTTGATATCTATCAACACATCAACCGAGCCTTTGTTGTCGCGCACAGTCCGGCTGTGCAAGGTCGTGAACTCGTAAAGATAGAACAATTGCGCCCGCAATTTGGACGGCAGACCGTTGCCTGGTTCGGCCACATCGGCTGCCAAAGTTGACCAAAGCCGCTGATTTTCATCCAATGCGGCCATAAGTGACGCATAATTTTCGCGCCGGGCGGCCCAAGCCACTGAAAGCCGCTGAGTGATGCGGGCCAGCAAATCGTATTCCAAGGCGCGTGATGTCTTGAGCGGGGCTTCCGGGCGGCCATAAAAGGTGCGCGCGGCTGAGGTATGAGCTGTCACGGGGTTTCCTTCCTGGAAAATTCTGGTTCAGAAGGGTTGGCCGAAGGGAACCTCCCTTCGGCCAGATCCATCAACGGAACAGCGCCAGAATGTTTTGCGGCTGCTGGTTGGCGATCGACAAGGCTTGCGTCGCCAGCTGTTGTTGCACCTGCAACGCCTGCAACCGCGCCGAGGTTTCCTCCATATCCGCATCGACCATCGACCCGATGCCGGACTTCAGGGCATCCGTCAGTTTGCTGACAAAGCTGGATTGAATGTCGATCCGCTTTTGTGTCGAACCGAATTCGGACGCGGCATCAATCGAAGTCTGCAACATGCCTTCGATGCTTCCCAGTGCCAGGCCCGCGTTTGTCGAAGTCGTCACATCAATCGTAGCCAATGCCCCCAAACCGCCCGAGTTTGCATTCTTGAACTGACCGCTGACCGAAAGGTCTTTGGTTCCCGCGTTCGCGAAAGACAGCAAGCCCGGCGTGCTGCTGTCGTAGTTCACTGTCAGCCCGTCGACACCCAGCGCGTCAATCGAGTTTTTCATGCCCACCGCCACCAGATCAGCGACAGTATTGCCGCTGGTAATGTCTGACGCAGATACGGTGTAGGAGGCAGTCTTTTCGCCAATCCGCATCGATACTTTGTCACCCGCAGCCCAGGCCGTTGCACCGTCCTGAATAGTGATGTCATCGGTACCGCCCGCTTTGTCCAGCTTCAGCACAAAGGTGTCCGCATCGGTGGAAACTGTGCCGCCGGTCGATGCGCCGAAGACGTCATTGGCGGCATAGGCCCCCGTTGACAGGTTCTGCGATGTCACGGTGATCGAAGACGCCTTCACGCCGCTGCCGCTGCGATCCAGAGAAGAAAGCACGTCAACGCTGCTGGTTGAGCCGTCGACAAGGTTCAACCCATTGAATTGCGCCGCGCCCACCACCGATTCGATCTGCCCTTTCAACGCATCGACGTCGGCCTGGATTTTTGTGCGGTCAACGTTGCTGCCTTGGGCAGCAACGATTTTGCCCTTCATCTGAGTCAGCAAGTCGGTAACGGTTTCCGAAGCCTGCCGTGCGACAGACAGCGTGGACGAGCCGAGGTTCAGCGAGTCAGAGATCCCCTTGAACCCTTCCACATCGGATTCCATCACTTTGGAAATCGCCCAGACTGCCGCATTGTCCTTCGCGCTGGCGACCGATTTCCCCGTCGAAATCTCGGACTGGGTTTTGTTCATGTTGCTGTTGATATTCTTCATGGTTTGCAGGGCAACCATGGCGCTGTTGTTTGTCATAATCGACGACATGTCTTTTCCTTCATGATCAGCCGACGCTTTGCGCGGCATGTTGGGGCCGCCCTGTTGGGCGTGCTATGAGGTCATTCTGTCCGCTGCGTCCGGGTTCAGATCGGTCGCGCCACCCCGTCGTGGGATGCAGGGCCATCTAGCCATCCCAAGTTCTAACGCTTTGCTAATTGCCATCACCTCAATGTGCCGCATTTGAAGCAAAGCTTAGAAGCGCCGTGCAAATTTCCCCGGTCCGACATGCTCTGCACGCTTGCCCGCGCCGTCATAAGTCACCAGCCCGGCAGCGGTCTGTCTGACTTCGGCCACCCGACGCATGGCCGCACGAACCCCCCGCCCCGCAGCCTTCAGGCAGGCCGCATTTCGGGCCGCTTTGCGCGAAATCTGCTGCAAAAAGTGCTGGTCCGGATGCTTCAGCATCTCAAGCGCATCTTCCAATGCGGCGGCCAATTGACCCAATGCTGCAAAGTCTGCCACCAGAATCGCTGCATGCATCTGGTCCAACAAGGTGTCGATTGTGTTATCCTGCATGATCGGCCCTTTCCGTCAAAGCCCGGAACAGTTGCTCTGCCAGGCCGATTCCGCCTTTTTCCACCATCTGCTTTGCCTGTTCTTGTCGCAGGAAAGACGCGAACTGTTCTTCGCCCGCGCCACCGCCAAAGGCATCGCGCGCCTCGCCCATTCCGGCATGACCCAGCATTTCGGACAGGAAACTAGCCTCAAGCGCCTTCGCTTGCTGCATGAGGGCGACATCTCGGGGCAATGGGTGCGCCACTGTCGGGGTAATCTGCATGATCTTCTCCTGAATTCATCGGATTTTTCCAACTATGGGGCATGCCGGTAAACAAGCAGTAACCAGTTGCACGGATAACCAGACCTGCACCGGCAGAAGGCTGTGCAGAAACGGGGCCAGATGATTCCTCTGCTTCAACAATTCCAGACGGGGCTTGCCGCGTCGCCCGTGCCCGCCGAAGCGGTGCCTGAGGCAGAGGGATTTGCCGCACTGATGGATCAGCCCGCCGCATCTCAGACGGATGAGGTGGCAGCTTTGATGGTGGCCGTTATCATGCCGCCGTTGGCGGCTTTGTCACAACGCGTCATGCAGGGCCCGCAGTCGGATCAGACAGAGGCACTTTCATTGCCAAAGCCAGCCAACACATCAGAGACAGCGTTGTTCAACACACCCGGCATCGAGAAACCGCAGTCTGGGCGACCAACAGAACTGCCGTTGTTGGAAAATTTTGACGACGCACAATCTGCAACGCAAGACGCAGAATCCACATCAGTGCGCAGCCCTGCAACAGCATCAGGTCAGGTGCCCTTTGTGCAGGGTGCCGATGTGGTCTTGGTAACAGATCATGGGGAAGGCCTGCTTCCGCAGCCCAAAACGAAGGCTGCGAACATCCGGGAAATCGCATTTCTGGCCAGTCTGGAGCCTACAGGTGCTGTGGCCTTGGCATCCCCGCCGCAAGACACCGAGGTTGCAGTGATCGTGGCCGCCACCATGCCTTTGGCCACGGCAATGCCGCCCCCGGCTCGACCGCTTTTTGCATCCTCAATGCCACGCGACCTTGGCGTTCAGGACATATCAAGGCTGGTGCAGTTCGCCACGCCTGAAATTGCGGCCAAGTCAGGCGTCCCTCAGATCGGTGCGCTGGTCCTTGAATTGAACGAAGCCAAGGTTGATCCCAGCAGGCCCATTTTGGCCGAGCAGCAGGTCATCCCGTTGTCACTGCCTGACCGTCCCAGTGTTGTGCCGCCGACTTTGGCACCAGGCATGCCCAGCTCGGTTTCCACCGGGTTGTTGGCCCACGCGCCCCAAGCGGCGCTTGGGCCGGTTGAAGTCGTGCTGAATCCAGAAGAGTTGGGGAAAATTCGGTTCGAAATTCATCATCAGGGCGATCAGGTGAAGGTGGTTTTGGCCGTAGAACGCCCCGAAACGCTAGAGCTGCTGCGCCGGCATGCCGACCAGTTGGTGCAAGAGTTTCGTGCTGCGGGTTATGCCGGGGCCTCGCTCAGTTTTGGGCAGTGGGGGCAGCAACAGAACAGTTCATCGGGCCAATTGGTCCCTGCAAAGACTGATCCCCAGTCGCCTGACGACCCCCGGTCGCCAGAACCCCTGCGTACAGCTCCCCTTCCTCCTGTCAGTCTTGCTCAGACACAGGGCCTGAACCTTCGCCTTTAGAAAGGACCGCACCATGGAAACCACAGCGATTACCAGCGCCAGCACCAAACCGACCATCGCCCCAAAGGCGGCAATAAGTGCCGATTTCGACACGTTCCTGAAGATGCTTACCACGCAAATGCAAAACCAAGACCCGCTGAACCCGATCGATTCGGCGGATTATGCCGTGCAACTTGCGACATTTTCAGGGGTCGAGCAGCAGATGAAGACCAACCAGCTTCTGGATGGTCTGATCGGTCAGTTTGGTATCATGGGGATGTCGCAATTGGCAGCTTGGGTTGGGCAAGAGGCGCGCGCCGCGGCGCCGGTGTGGAAAGGGGCTGATCCTGTAACCGTGACTTATACCGGCAATCCCCAAGCTGACAGTGCGGTTCTGGTGGTGAAAAATCAGGCTGGCGAGCTGATGGCGCGCGAGACCTTGCCGTTGGGCAACGGCACTTATCAATGGCTTGGCGGTGACGTCGCTGGCAATCCACTGCCGCAGGGTCTTTATACTCTTAGCGTCGAAAGCTATCGCGGTGATGAGCAGCTGGGCCAACCCGCCGACGTCGAGTCATACGCCCGCATCCTTGAGGCGCGGGGTGGCGCTTCAGGAACCACGCTGGTGCTGGAAGGCGGCGTCGAAGTGCCTGCGACCAAGATCACGGCCCTGCGGATGCCGTGATCACAGCCATTGGCCCAGCCCAATCCCCAGCCCAAAAATGACCGCCGCCAGCAACATCATCCGCAGGCCAAACTGCCGCGCATGGGTGTCGACCGGGGGGGGCAACTCGGCCTGACGGATCAATGCCGCCTCGACCATACGGGGCAGGCGCGGGCCAAACCGGCCCAAAATCCGTGCCGTCAAGGCAAGATCGCGCAGCAAAGCCAAAGGGCCAACATTGCGGCTGACATAGGATTCGACCACGGGCTTTGCGACCTGCCAGATGTTGATATGCGGGTCCAGACTGCGCGCGACGCCCTCGACAACAACCATGGTGCGCTGCAACAGGATAAGTTCGGTTCGGGTTTCCATGCCAAAACGTTCGGTCACTTCGAACAAATACGACAGCAAACGTGCCATCGAAACCCGCGTGGCATCCCGCCCAAAGATCGGCTCTCCGACCGCCCGCAATGCCCGCGCAAACTCGTCGATGTCACGGTCAGGCGGCACATAACCTGCTTCGAAATGCACCTCTGCGACCCGGCGATAATCCTTGGCGATGAAACCCATCAGAATTTCGGCGTAAACCCGGCGTGTGTACTCGTCAATCCGGCCCATGATGCCGAAATCATAAGCGATCAGATTGCCGTTCGCCGCGACCTTCAGGTTGCCCTGATGCATATCACCGTGAAAAAATCCGTCGCGCAAAGCGTGGCTCAGGAACAGTTGCAGCACCCGCGCGCCCAAGGCACGCCGGTCCAAACCTGCAGAATCAATGGCGGCATTGTCTGCCAGGTTGATCCCTTCGGCCCAATCCAGCGTCATGACCGACCGGCCAGACAGGTCCCATACCACTTTTGGGACCTGAAATCCGGGGTCGTTCTTGGTATTGTCGGCAAATTCGGACGCTGCCGAGGATTCAAGCCGCAGATCCAATTCGCCCAGCACCACGCCTTCGAAATGCGTGATGACATCCATGGGCCGCAGACGGCGGGAAGAAGGCGACAGAAACTCGATGGTGCGGGCCGCAAAAAAGAACGCGTCAATATCCTTGCGAAACGCCCGCTCGATCCCCGGCCGCAGCACCTTTACGGCCACATCCTGCCCGTTTTCACGCAAAGTTGCCCGATGAACCTGCGCGATGGAGGCCGCCGCGACGGGTTCTGAAAACGATGAAAACACCTCATCTACCGGCAGGCGCAATTCAGTCGCGACCATGGCTTTGGCCACATCGGTAGGGAAGGGTGGCAGCTGATCTTGCAGATATTTCAACTGCAACGCCAATTCTTCGCCAACAATATCCGGCCGCGTCGACAGCACCTGCCCGAATTTGATGTAGGCCGGACCAAGCGCCGTCAGCGCCCGCGTGACAGGCGGCAGTGCCGGATCTCCACGCAGGCCCAGCCATTTGAACGGCCAGCCCAGCATCCGTGCGGCAAAGCGCAGGCGGGGTGGCACCTGCATCGCCTCAAGCGCCACGGCCATCGCACCTGTGCGTTCAAACGTGGCACCGGTGCGGATCAAACGCCAGATGTTATGCGGTCCTCTCACAGCTTCCAGCCTGAATGCAGGGCGGCGATTCCCATGGTCAAGTTGCGGTATTTCACCTGATCAAACCCGGCTGTGCGGATCATGCTGGCAAAGGTTTCCTGATCCGGGAACTTGCGGATGGATTCCACCAAGTACTGATAGGACTCCCGATCCCCGGCCACGACCTGCCCCATCACCGGGATCACGTTGAAGCTGTATTTATCATAAGCCCATTGCGCCAAGTCATTGGGAATGCGGCTGAACTCCAGCACCATCAGCCGCCCGCCGGGTTTCAGAACCCGGTAAGCCTCCCGCAGCGCATCGGCAATCCGCGTCACATTCCGTATGCCGAACGAGATTGTGTAAACATCGAAGGAATTATCGGGAAAGGGCAGCGCCATCGCGTCGCCCACAACCCAATCCAACCGCTCTGCCATCTGATCGGCTTCGGCGCGCTGCCGGCCCGAGATCAGCATGGATTCGGTCAGATCGCACACCACCGCCGTCGCCCCCGCAGCCCGCTTCATGAACCTGAACGCCACGTCGCCCGTGCCGCCTGCCACGTCCAGCAAACGCTGGCCCGGCCGGGGTGCCAGCCAATCCATCATCGCATCTTTCCACAACCGGTGCATGCCGCCTGACATCAGATCGTTCATGATGTCGTATTTGCTGGCCACGCGGGTGAAGACGCCATGCACCATTCCGGCTTTTTCGGCCTCGGGGACACTTTGAAATCCGAAATGGGTTGTGCTGTCGTCGGTCATTTGCTCTTGCCGTCCTGATCTTTGCCGCCACCTTATAGGCGCGGAAACGCCCCGCCTCAACCTGCCGAAGGGTCACATGCCAGAACTGCCCGAAGTTGAAACAGTCCGCCGTGGTTTGCTGCCCGTGATGGAGGGACATGTGATCTTGTCGGCGCAAGTCAACCGCCCTGATCTGCGCTGGCCATTCCCGGCCAACATGGCGGACCGGCTGACTGGCCAGCGGGTGCTGGCGCTGCGGCGGCGGTCAAAGTACATTTTGGCCGACCTTTCATCGGGGGAAACCTTGCTTATCCATTTGGGCATGTCGGGGCGGATGTTGATTTCCGGGCAAAGCCTTGGCGAATTTCACCATGCCCACCCCACCCCCGAGAAACATGATCATGTCATATTGGACATGGACGGTGGTGCCCGCGTGACCTTCAACGATGCCCGTCGTTTTGGGGCAATGGACCTTTTGCCAACCGCAACGGCCGAGTCCCATCCGCTTTTGGCCAGCATCGGGCCGGAACCGTTGGGAAACGGCTTTAACGAGGCCTACCTTGTGCAGCAACTGCGGGGTAGGGGCGCGCCGATCAAATCAGCGCTGCTGGATCAGCATATCGTGGCGGGTCTGGGCAATATCTACGTGTGCGAAACCCTTTACCGGGCCCGGATTGCGCCGCAAACCAAGGCGGGCCAGATTCCGGTGGCCCAGGTGCGGGCACTTGTTCCGATCATCCGGCAAGTGCTGACAGAGGCGATTGACGCAGGCGGCTCTTCGTTGCGCGACTACCGTCAGGCGGACGGTGAACTGGGATATTTTCAACACACGTTTCAGGTCTACGGACGTGAGGGGCAGCCTTGCCAAACCGCCGGCTGCAGCAGCCTGATTGCGCGAATCGTACAATCCGGGCGATCTTCCTTCTACTGCCCCACCTGTCAGAGGTGACTTGATAACGCCCGCGTTACTGATAGAGGTCGCGCCGACCAAACCATCAAAGGTGTTCTTGCCATGGCTTATGAAACGCTGATCGTCGAAATCGAGGATTACACATGCGTCATCCGCCTGAACCGGCCTGATGCCCTGAACGCGCTGAACACCAAGTTGATGCAAGAGTTGGCAGATGCGCTGACGGTGGCTGACCGGAATGAAAAAATCCGCTGTATCGTCTTGTCGGGGTCGGAAAAGGCATTTGCCGCCGGGGCCGATGTGCGCGAAATGGCAACGAAATCCTTCACAGATGTGTTTTTCGACGATCTGTTTGGGCCCGAGGCCGAGGCGATCTTGCGCGTGCGCAAGCCGATCATCGCGGCGGTGTCTGGCTATTGCCTTGGTGGCGGCTGCGAACTGGCGATGATGTGCGATTTCATTATCGCCTCTGATACCGCCAAGTTTGGCCAGCCAGAGATCAATCTTGGAATCGTCGCCGGGATGGGTGGCACGCAGCGACTGACCCGATTTGTGGGGAAGTCCAAGTCGATGGACATGCATCTGACCGGCCGCTTCATGGATGCCGCCGAAGCCGAGCGCTGTGGATTGGTGTCGCGCGTTGTTCCTGCGAAATCCTTGATGGAAGAGGCCATGAAGGCCGCCGGCAAGATTGCCGAAAAATCCGCCATCACCGTGATGGCGGTGAAAGAGGCCGTCAGCCGTGCCCAGGAAACCACGCTGCGCGAAGGACTGCTGTTTGAACGCCGCCTGTTCCACGCGCTTTTCGCCACCGCCGATCAGAAAGAGGGCATGGCTGCCTTCCTTGAAAAACGGCAGCCGCAATTCCGCGACAGGTGAGCCAACCGGGGAATTTGCTGTTTCCTTTCTGCAGCAATTCCCCTATAGGCCCTGATTACATGCGTGCGAGCCCGCTTTGGCAGAATCATCCCTTCATGGTTGAAGGGGCCTTGGGGTTTTTGCGCGACCAAATTAAACCGACCCCAAGGGATACCATACCAATGGCAAATACTGCCCAGTCCAAAAAGCGCGCCCGTCAGGCCGAAGCCCGTCAAGACGTGAACAAGGCCCGCCGCTCGCGCATCCGCACCTTCCTGCGCAAAGTTGAAGAGGCGCTGGCTTCTGGCAATCAGGATGCCGCAGCTTTGGCACTGAAGAACGCACAGCCTGAATTGGCCCGTGGCGTCACCAAAGGCGTGATGCACAAGAACACCGTGTCGCGCAAAATCTCGCGCCTTGCTTCGCGCGTGAAAGCTTTGGGTCAGCCTGCAGCCTGATCGACGACGAAAGAAAGTTACCATGGGCGCAGCTGGCAACGGCTGCGCCCAATTCATTTTTTGCCATCATTTTCCGTCAAATTTGTACCCTGCGTTGCCATTTTGCACAGGCTTGGGGATTCGCTGACGCAAAGGTCTGTCAAGCAACAAGATCGGTTGCGGTGGCCTGTGGCGGCTTGGTACGTTGTCCATGCGATTCACTTCGTCTTGGGGGACATGACGCGATCGGAAACCGAATCCTGTGGGCGGCGCTGCCAAGCCTTGCTGCACAAACTGTGGGATAAGTGTTTTTGATCAACGTCTTGCACTGTCTGCGCCAGCTTTTTGGCCAACAGTCTTGCACGTGCCGATATTGGGAATTCCCAATGTTGGTCATGTTGTTATGTCCTGTCGATGTGCCAGATTGGCCGCTCTTGCGCTGCAGCGTTTGCAGTTGTCAGCGTGGGTATTTGGCCTTTGACCGAGGCAATACGAAGCGCAAACGGTGCAGGACGATAATCAAGGCGCAACCGGGGCTGCCCGGAACAACAGACGCCTGGGGACGGAACGAAGAATGACGAATGAAGCCTGGGGCAGGGTGCGTGAGACGCTGATAAAGCGGATCGGCTAGAACAACTAAGCCAGCTGGACTGCTCCGCTGCGGCTGACCGCCCTTGAAGATGGGGGTGTGCGGTTTGAAGTGCCGACGACATTTTTTGGTGGTCGGGTACTGCGCAATTTTGGCGACCACATCTTGTCGCACCTGAATGCCGAAGGGCAGCCAGTGGGGCGGATTGAATTCTTTGTGCCGGCCCGCACCGCCGCAGCGCGTGCCACCGCCACCGCCACCGAATCGACACCCGCACCGCGTGTGGCCGCAAAATCGGCTGGCCGTGCACGCATGATGAATGATGACGATATGCCCGGCGGCTCGCTGGACTCGCGCTTTACTTTCGACAGCTTTGTCGTCGGCAAGCCCAACGAGTTGGCACACGCTGCCGCACGCCGCGTTGCCGAAGGCGGTCCGGTTACGTTCAACCCGCTGTTTCTGTATGGCGGCGTTGGTCTTGGAAAGACTCACCTGATGCATGCGATCGCGCATGAACTTCAGGCCCGCCAGCCCCACCTGCGTGTGCTTTATCTTTCGGCTGAACAGTTCATGTACCGGTTTGTGCAGGCCCTGCGCGAACGCCAGATCATGGATTTCAAGGAGATTTTCCGGTCGGTCGATGTGCTGATGGTCGATGACGTGCAATTCATCGCGGGCAAAGACAGTACGCAGGAAGAATTCTTCCACACGTTCAACGCCTTGGTGGATCAGAACAAGCAGATCATCATTTCGGCTGATCGTGCCCCGGGTGAGATCAAGGATCTGGAAGATCGCATCAAATCACGCCTGCAATGCGGGTTGGTGGTTGATCTGCACCCCACCGACTACGAACTGCGCCTTGGAATTCTGCAGCAAAAGGTTGAGTTTTATCGCCAGCAATACAAGGGCCTGGTGATTTCGAATGGTGTTCTGGAGTTTCTGGCGCATCGCATAACCACCAACGTGCGGGTTCTGGAAGGCGCCTTGACCCGCCTGTTCGCCTTTGCGTCGCTGGTTGGCCGCGAAATCACCCTGGAACTGGCGCAAGACTGTCTTGCAGACATTCTGCGCGCCTCGGACCGCAAGCTGACGATCGAAGAAATTCAACGCAAGGTCGCCGAGCATTACAACATCCGCCTGTCCGACATGATCGGCCCCAAGCGTCTGCGCAATATCGCCCGGCCGCGTCAGGTGGCGATGTATCTGTCCAAGCAATTGACGCCGCGCAGCTTGCCAGAAATTGGCCGCCGTTTTGGCGGGCGTGACCACACCACGATCATGCATGGCGTGCGCAAGATCGAAGAGTTGATGTCGACCGATTCGCAGCTTTCGGACGATCTGCAGTTGTTGCGGCGCTTGCTGCAGGCCTAAGGCGGGCTTGACGGGCTTGACGGGCCGCCCAATCGCCAGCAATGTCCCGAAAACGCTTGTGAACCGGGAAAAACCGGGTAGTTTCGACGTCCCCGCAGGGGGCGTCGGCAGGGGGAATGGACCATGAAGATCAGTATCGAACGCGGCACGCTGCTCAAGGCCTTGGCGCAGGCGCAATCGGTTGTCGAACGTCGCAACACGATTCCGATTCTGGCCAACGTGCTGATCGAGGCAGAGGGCAACACCGTGTCCTTCCGGGCCACGGATCTGGATATCGAAGTTGTCGATCGTGCCCCCGCAATGGTTGAGCGCGCCGGTGCCACCACGGTTTCCGCCGTGATGCTGCACGAAATCATCCGCAAGCTGCCCGATGGTGCGCTGGTGTCGCTGACCGAAGATGCCGCTTCGGGGCGGCTGACCATCGCCGCACGGCGGTCGACCTTCAGCCTTGCCACCTTGCCGCGCGAAGATTTCCCGGTGATGGCCACCAGTGAGTATTCTTCAAACTTTGCGGCCCCCGCCCCGGTGCTGCGCCGCCTGTTCGACAAGGCAAAGTTCGCAATTTCCACCGAGGAAACCCGCTACTATCTGAACGGCGTTTATATGCACGTTTCGACCGGCGATGTCGGGGCTGTCTTGCGCTGTGTGGCGACAGATGGCCACCGTCTGGCGCGTATTGACGCCCCCTTGCCTGAAGGTGCGCAGGGCATGCCCGGCGTGATCGTTCCGCGCAAGACCGTGAACGAGCTGAAAAAATTGCTGGATGATGACGAGGCGACGATTGCGGTTTCGGTTTCCGAAACGAAGGTTCGCTTTGCCACTCCGCTGATCACTTTGACCTCAAAGGTCATCGACGGCACCTTCCCGGATTACACCAGGGTCATCCCAACCGGCAACACCCGCCGGCTTGAGGTGGACGCCAGCGAATTTGCCAAAGCGGTTGATCGCGTCGCAACGGTGTCGTCAGAACGTTCCCGCGCTGTGAAGCTGTCGTTGGACGAGGACCGGTTGATCCTGTCGGTCAACGCCCCCGATTCCGGCGCAGCCGAGGAAGAACTGGCCGTGGCTTATGCCGACGAACGTCTGGAAATCGGCTTCAACGCCAAGTATTTGTTGGAAATCGCGTCGCAGGTGGATCGGGAAAATGCGGTGTTCCTGTTCAATTCGTCCGGCGATCCGACCCTGATGCGCGAAGGCAATGATATGTCGGCGGTCTACGTCGTCATGCCGATGCGCGTCTGATCCGGACCGGGGGCGCTTCGCCCCCCGGACCCCCCGAGGATATTTGAACACAGAGGATGACCGAAGCGTGAGCGGGCTGGCCATCACCACGCTGACCCTATCGCATTTCCGCAGCCACAAGGCGGCGCGGTTGGTGTTTGACGGGCGGCCCGTTGCGCTTGTCGGCCCCAATGGTGCGGGCAAGACCAATGTGCTGGAGGCGGTTTCCCTGTTGTCACCCGGACGCGGTTTGCGGCGGGCCGGGGCGGATGAAATTGCGCGCAAACCGGAATCTCTGGGCTGGAAGATCAGTGCTGAAGTTCATGGTTTTGGGGCTGATCATCAGGTGGAAACCTGGGCCGAAGGTGGCGAAAGCCGCGTTGTGCGCATCGATGGCAAGGCCGCCACGCAGGCCAGTCTGGGCCGTATCTTGCGTGTCCTGTGGCTTGTGCCGGCGATGGATCGGCTTTGGATCGAGGCAGCCGAGGGCCGCCGCCGCTTTCTGGACCGTATGACCTTGTCGTTTTTCCCAGACCACGCCGAGGCTGTGCTGACCTATGAAAAGACCATGCGCGACCGCAATCGCCTGCTAAAAGACGGCGTGACCGATCCCCATTGGTATGCAGCGCTAGAGCAGCGGATGGCCAGCACTGGCGCGCAGATCGCAGCCAACCGTCGGGCCGCGTTGGCGCGCCTGGCTGCGGCGCAAGAGGGCGTCGACACCGCCTTTCCCCGCGCGGACCTGACGTTGACCGGACCGGAAGGCGCGTCTGAGCCGGATGACCTTGGTGCCGCGTTGTCGGAAAACCGCCGTCGTGACATGGCTGCAGGGCGTAGCCTGATCGGGCCGCATCGTTCTGATATGGCGGCGATTTATACGGCCAAGGCCGTCCCTGCCGACCAATGCTCGACCGGTGAGCAAAAGGCGCTGCTGATCAGCCTGATCTTGTCGAATGCCCGCGCTTTGGCGGCCGATTTGGGGCGTGCGCCGATCCTGTTGCTGGATGAGGTCGCTGCCCATTTGGACGCCGCCAGGCGCGCCGCCCTTTATGATGAGATTTGCGCTCTTGGGGCGCAGGCATTGATGACGGGCACCGAAGCCGTGCTGTTTGACAGTCTTGGCGACCGCGCGCAGACTTTCTTGGTTTGCGAGCATGATGGAACTTCAAGGATCATGACATGACCACGCAAGGCTCAGACCGGTTTTTTGCCAATGCAGATTGACCGGATTCCTGAATGGGCGCTGACCCCCGAGGATGAGGCGCAGATTGCCGGCCTGTTGGCCAGCGCCTTCAGTACCGATTTTGGTGGGCGCAGTTATTTCCAGCAGCGCCACCACTTGCGATTGGTGGTGCGGGTGCAGGGCCGGATCATCGGCCACATGGGCCTGCTTTTCCGCGCCGTGCGTTTGGGGGGCCTGCTGACGGATGTGGCTGGGTTGGCAGATGTTGCCACCGATCCCGCGCATCGTGGGCAGGGTGTTGCGCAGGCCTTGCTGCAAACTGCGATTGCCGAAGCGCGCGCCTCGCAGGCCGTATTTTTCCTGCTTTTTGGCAATGCGAACCTTTATTCAGGAAACGAATTTAGGCGTCAAACCAACATGCTGACCTATCTGGAAATGCGCGGTGCGGTCACGGGCTTGGTAAAAATAGAACCCGCCGAGGAGCTGATGGTGCTGCCTCTGCGCGAGCGGCCCTGGCCCGTTGGGGTGCCGCTGGACTTGCTGGGATCGCTGTTCTAACGCTTTGCAAAACAGGGGGCCGCATGACCGTCACATTCCACGAACTTCTGCTTTACGCGGGCGGCATGGCCCTGCTGTGGGCGATCCCGGGCCCCGTCTGGGTGGCGCTGACTGCCCGCGCTCTTTCGGGCGGTTTTGCCAGCGCATGGCCCTTGGCGATCGGCGTGGCCTTGGGCGATATGATCTGGCCGATGTCGGCAATCTTTGGCCTGACGTGGATATTGTCGGTTTACGGTGATTTTCTGCAGGTGCTGCGCTGGGTTGCGGCCATTGTGTTCATCGTTATGGGCATCCTGCTGATCCGGAAGCCTGCCGTTGCACCCACCACGGACAGTCGCATGACCAAGCCGGGCATGTGGGCGGGCTTTGCGGTGGGCGTTGCGGCGGTGATCGGCAGCCCCAAAGCTATTTTGTTCTATATGGGGGTTCTGCCAGGATTCTTTGATCTGACCAAGGTCAATGGCGTTGATATTGCTGCGATATTAGCCATATCGGCGCTTGTTCCGATGTGCGGCAACATTGCTCTCGCCCTGTTTTTGGACAAGGCGCGACGGCTGTTGTCCTCGCCGTCCAGCATTCGCAAGCTTAACCTTGGGTCTGGCATTTTGTTGATCGCGGTCGGCGTGGTCATTTCCCTGTCCTGACCGCTAAATATTGTGCCCGAGGCGTGACAATCCGCCCCTGAACCGCTATGAATCGCGTGTTATTCAAGGGATATAGACCACATGGCCAGCGAGCCCCCCAAGCCGGAATCTTATGGTGCCGACTCTATCAAAGTTCTCAAGGGCTTAGAGGCGGTTCGCAAGCGTCCGGGCATGTATATCGGTGACAC
>CAZCFC010000011.1:0-24528 GCA_964497815.1 uncultured Cypionkella sp. | reverse complement strand
CGGCGTTGCGGGCCGAAACCTTGTCGCCGCCCATGGCGAAGATCCAGTTTCCAAACCGCGAGAAGTGGACGAAATAGGTGTAGGCTGCGGTCACGACCAGCCACCAGATCACCATGGCCTGCACCTGACCGCCCAGCACGAAATCACCAAAGACCGATTTGGCCGGGCCTTCCACTGTCAACGCCACGCTGGTGGATTTGGTAATCAGCACGGTCAGGCCCAGTACGATGCCCTGCACCGCAAACAGGCTGCCCAGTGTCACGATCAGCGACGGCACCGCGGTGCGGATCACCATATAGCCGTTGATCAGCCCCACGATCACCGCAAATCCAAGCGCCGCGCCGATGCCATAGCCGATGGGCAGGCCGAAATGCCCGGATATGACCGCGGTGGTCATGGCTCCGAAAGGCACCATCGCCCCGACGGAAATGTCCAGTTCTCCGGCGATCATCAAAAGGCCGACAGGAATGGCGATGACGCCAAGGTTTGCTGCGACGTTCATCCAGCTGGCCATGCCGGCAGGTTGCAGAAAGGTAAGCCCGCCAAAGACGCCAAAGAACAGCAGGACAGCCACAAGGCCAAGGAAGGCCCCGGCTTCGGGACGGCGCAACAGGCCGCCAAATGCGGATAATATGGTCATGGGGCTCCCCAAGGTTCGGATTGTGCAAAGACGTCGACGCACACGGGCATTGGATGGCGCGTCAAAGAGGGGTCCGCCGACATGGCGGCGGACCCGCGTGTCAGATCAGCGCGCGCCTTTGCTGACCCCTGCCAGCGTTGCGTCGATGTTGGATGCGTCCACGATGCCCGGGCCGGTCAGAACCGGGAAGGTCGGCAGATCGGTGCCAAAGTCGATGGCGGAGGCCAGAATGCTGACAGCCAGATACGACTGCAGGTAGGGCTGCTGGTCGATGGCGAACAACTGGGTCCCACCCTTGACGCGGTCCAGACCGGCCTGGTTCAGGTCGAACGTGCCCAGCATGGTCTTGCCGGTCTTGCCGGCCTGCTCGATGGCGATGGCGGCGCTGTCGGCGTCGCCCGCGCTGATCGTGATGACGCCGTCGATGCTGTCATCCTTGATCATCTCGGCCTTGATCGCCTCGGCCACCGCCGTCGGGTCCCCGAACGAGGTCGAGGGCAGCGGCAACTGTGCGCCCTTGCCACCGGCGGCTGTGATGCCGTCGATCACGCCCTGACAGCGCGCTTCGATATTGGCAGTGCCGGGCAGGGTGTTGATGCACAGGACGTTCTTTTGGCCATGGGTGCCGAAATAGGTGCCACCGGCGGAACCTGCCACGTATTCATCAGACCCGACATAGTTGATCGCGCCCAGTTCGCGGGCCTTGTCGGCACCCCCGGCGTTCATCAGGATCACCTTGATACCGGCTGCAACGGCCTCTTTGATCACCGGATCTTCTGCTTCGGGAACCCAGTTCGGAATGACCAGCCCGTCAACTTCCATGCTGATCGCGGTGCGGATCAGTTGCGCCACATCGGGGGCGAAGTTGTCATAGTTGACCAGGCGCAGATAGTTGACGCTGCCGCCATTGGCCACGACGCCGGGCGTGGCATCGTCGATGCCTTTCTTGATGATGTTCCAGAAGGCATCGTCATTCGAGCCGCCAATCACGGCGATGTCGGCGGCCAGCGCAGACGACGCCATCAGCGTCGACACAGCGGCAGCCTTCAGCATGGTTTTCACAAGTTTCATTACAGTCTCCTCCCAAGAGCCGGATTTCGGCGGATTTGAAACCGAAGTTTCAGGTGCAGGCAGCCAAGGGCCACCCGTTACAGTTCGCATCCGATCTTGCTGCCGGCTGCGTTCCGATCTTGAATGTCAGGTGTTGCCCCGCGCGTTCAGCCGCGCCTTTTTCTTCTCGAACCGTGCTTGCATGCGGGCATCGCCTTCTTTGGTGCCGTCGTGCCAGTAGCCGAACCATTTATCCAAGGGGATCAGGCCGTCGCCGCCATAGTTCACCTCAAAGTATTTGTGGTGCAGGTAATGGGCGTAGGCGTGGCTTTCGAGCGGGGTGTCTTCGGTGATTTCAAGCTTGTCAAAGCCGATATGGCCATTCACCGCGCCGAAGCCTGCCGCGTGCAGCTGGAACAAGGCCACGATCGGGTTGGACGGGATGATCAGGTGCCAGAAGACCACGGCGTGATACAGGAACCCCTCGACCGGATGCATCGACAGGCTGGACCAAGGGCTGGGGTTGATCGAATTGTGATGCACCGAATGCACCCATTTATACAGGAACGGCGTGTGGATCAGGCGGTGGATGCAGAAGAAATGTATTTCGTGGATGGCCGGGCACAACAGCACCAGCGCCGCCAGATAGATCGGGTGATCCGCCCAGCCCAGCCACGGCACATAGCCCATGGCAAAGGCGTGCAGGAACAGGACTTCAACCAGTGTCCACAGCGGGATTGACAGGAAGAACGACCGCAGGAAGTTGTCGATGTTCTGGCTTTTGAACCAGAAAACGTCCGACGGATTGTCGGCGGGAAACTTGCCGTTGTATTTGAACCGGGTGCCCTGCTTGCGTTTGACGTACCAGAACAGCTCGATCGAACCATACATCGCAAAGATGGCTGCCGCATTCACCACGTACAGCCACAGCGCCCAGCCAAGGCCAAGCGTTTTCATGGTTTCGACATCCGGGATGATGAAATACCAGTACAGCAGGGTCGTCGCCATGTGGAAGGCATTCCACGGCCAGATGTAACCGGGCAGGAATTTCACAAACGCCAGCAGACTGGGTGGCGTGGCCCAGTTGGATGCAATCTGCAAGGGCGCGCTGGGTGCCCAGTCGCCACGCTTGTTGCGGGTGCCGAATTTCAGGTCGTCCATTCCACTCTCCGTAAGGGCGGCTGCCCCAATCGCCTTGTGTCGGGCAAAACGCAGCACCCCACCTTGTCGGTGCCGCGCTGTGCGACCCGATCCCGGCCTTGGGCCGCAGTGTGATGTTGGTCTTCCCCCTTGCCGAAACCGTCAGTCGTTCTGGTTCCGGTTTCCCTGCGGCAGAACTGCCATCTTGACGGTTATCAAATCAAGATGCGATGATGTGCCGCAGACCATTTCGTCTCAATCGTATCAGGAATGCAGTTGCTTTTGATACGATCTGATATTGGAGAAGCCATGACGCGCCCCACCATTCCAGATCTGGCCAAGGCCGCCGGGGTCTCTGTTGCAACCGTGAACCGGGTGCTGGCGGGGGCTGGAAAAGTGCGGATGCCGACGCGGGTTCTGGTGCAGGAAGCCGCTGAACGGATTGGATTTTATGGGCTTGGCACCATTCAGGCCAAGGTGGCGGCCAGTCGTCCGAAATTCCGCTTTGGCTTTCTGTTGCTGCAGCCGCACCGCCAGTTCTACCAAAACTGCGCCCAAGCCATCCGGGACGCCGCGCAAGAGGCCGCATTGGCCGGGACCGATGTTGAGGTGCGGATCGAATTTCTGGATGACCTGTCACCGCAAAACACCGCGGCGCGGGCCTTGGCGCTGGGGGCGGATTGCGATTCGATCTGCATCACGTCGGCGGTCCATCCGGTTGTCACACAGGCGGTGGAAACCCTGCAGGCGCGCGGGCTGCCGGTTTTTGCCCTGATCTCGCAACTTTCAGCCGCCGGGCTGGTGCATTATATCGGGCTGGACAACTGGAAGGTCGGGCGCAGCTCGGCCTGGGTGATCCACAATCTGTGCAAGACGCCGGGCAAGATTGGCATCCTGATGGGCAATCCGCGCTATCGCAACCAAGAGATGAACGAAAGCGGCTTTCGGTCTTATTTCCGCGAACACGCCCCGGATTTCACCCTGCTGGAGCCGCTGTCCACCTTTGAATCCAGTGCTGTTGCGCAGGAAATGACCGAAAAACTGCTGTCCGAGCATCCCGACATGGGGTCACTTTTCGTCTCGGGGGGTGGGATCAGTGGTGCCATGGCGGCGCTGCGGGCATCCGATCGGGCGGGCAAGCTGGTGGTGGTTGGTTATGACCTGATGGATATGACGCGGGCGGGGCTTTTGGACGGCACCTTGTCAGTGGTGATTTCACATCCGCTGCGGCAACTGGCCGACGAATTGATCCGCGGGATGACCCGGGCCGCGCTTTCACCTCAGGATGGGGTGAACCACACCCGTATCGTGCCGTTTCAGATTTACACGCGCGAAAACATATGAACCTGGCCACAGGCTGCGACCTCGGTCGCAGGGCGTCGTTGACTTTGCTGGGGTGTCGGAATATAGTGAGTAACCGATCACTAACTTTGCAGGCAGGTTTTCATGGCCGCGCGCAAGCCAGCCGATCATCGCAAGGCGGAAATCGTTGCTGCCATGCTGCGGTTGGCGGATGAGCTTGGGCCAGACCGTTTGACAACACTTGCGGTGGCGCAGGCGGTTGGCCTGACCCAGCCGGGTATCTTTCGTCATTTTCCCAACAAGCAGGATCTTTGGCTGGCGGTCGCGGCCCATGTGTCTGACGTCATGGCCACGGCATGGGATGGGGTTCTGGCGGCACAACTGTTGCCGCAAGAACGCCTGTCGGCCCTGCTTTTGGTGCAATTGCGTCAGATCGCGGCCAACCCTGCGATTCCGGCCATACTGCATTCGCGTGAATTGCACGCCGAAAACGCCGCCTTGCGCGCGCAGTTCATCGCGTTGATGACCCGGTTTCAAGGCCTTTTGGTTGGGGCGCTGACAGATGGTCGCGCTCAGGGCATATTCCGCCGCGATCTGGCACCGCAGGACGCGGCCATCTTGTTGATTTCGCTTGTTCAGGGTCTTGCGATCCGGTGGTCTTTGGGTCAGCGCAGCTTTTCGCTTGAGGCCGAGGGCGGGCGCTTGCTGGCCTGCCAGATCGTGCTGTTCCAGCCACACAAACCGTTGGAGAGAACCGCATGATGCGCCTGCCAAACAAGGCCCTTGTTGCCGTGGTTGCCGTTGCCGCGATTGCCGGGGGAGGGTGGTTTTTCCTGACAGGCCGTCCGTTGGCTGTTTCGGTTGTTGCGGTGTCGCCGCAGACGCAGGTTCGCGTCTACGGGCTGGGCACTGTCGAGGCGCGGGTGCTTTCGAAGATTGGCTTCGAGGTTGGGGCCGCGTTGACCGATGTGCTGGTGGACAGCAATGACACTGTCATCAAAGGGCAAACCCTTGCCCGACTGCATCCCGCCGAGCAGCAGGCGCGCGTGGCGCGGGCCGAGGCTGGCGTTGCGGCCTCTGACGCGGCCTTGCTGAAGGCCGAAGCCAATGCAACCCGCGCCCGCGCGGTGCTGGCTCAGCGCGCAGCGGCCAATTTGCGGCAGCAATCTTTGGCATCGCGCAGTGCTGTGGCCGAGAAATCCGCCGAAGAGTCGCAGCGGGACGTTGATGTGGCTGCTGCCGAGCTGACGGTGGCGCAAAGCGATGTCGCGCTGATCCGCGCGCAGGGCACTGACGCGCGGGCTGCATTGCGGCTTGAGCAGACCTTGCTGGCGCATCACTCCCTGACCGCACCTTTCGATGCCGTCGTTGTTGAACGCCACGCCGAGGCGGGAACGGTGTTGCGCGCGGGGGAGGTGATTTTCACCCTGATGGACCCCACGACCGTCTGGGTGCAGACCTATGTTGATGAAGGTCGGTCGGGGGAATTGGCGGTGGGGCAGGGGGCCGAGATCCGCTTGCGATCACTGCCCCATGCCGTTTTTAAGGGCACCGTGGCGCGCATCGGCATCGAAAGTGACCGGGTGAACGAAGAGCGGCGGGTCTGGGTCAGCTGCCGCGATTGTCCCGCGCAGATGTTTCTGGGCGAGCAGGCCGAAGTGTGGATCACCGTGGCCAACCTGACCGATGCCCTGTTGGTGCCCGAAATCGCCGTCGACGGCTTTGACGGTCATCAGGGGCGGGTCTGGACGGTCACCGAAGGGCGGTTGGCGCAAGTGCCGTTGGTCTTTGGCCACCGCACCGAGGATGCGCTGGTCGAGGTGGTGTCAGGCCTGCCGCAAGCGGCGCAGATCGTGGCCAGCCCAATAAAGGGGATGACCGACGGACGGCTGGCACGCGTCACCGCGGAGGCGCCATGAACCTTGCCTTCCGCGATGTGCGCCACAACCTGTTCCGATTTATCCTGACCTGTCTGGGTCTGGGGCTGCTGATGACGGTTGTTCTGGCGATGATGGGCATTTACAACGGTCTGGTTTCGGACGCGCTGAACATCGTCAAGGCCCCTTTGGCCGATATTTGGGTGGTCGAGGCCGACACGCAGGGCCCGTTTGCCGAGGCGTCCAAGATCCCCGGCGATACCCGCGACGCCGTGGCGCGGCTTCACGGTGTGGCGCAGGCCGGCAGCATCACCTATCAGACGGTTGAGACTCTGTTCAAAGGGGCTGCCCTGCGGCTTTATGTGATCGGGTACGAACGGGGCCGTCCGGGTGGACCGCAAACCATCATTGCCGGGCGCGGTGTGCAGGCCAGCCATTTTGAACTGGTGGCCGATGCAAAGACCGGGCTGACCCCCGGCGATACGATCGTGCTGGGGCGCGACCGCTTTGCCGTGGTTGGTCTGGTGCGCGATACCATGAATTCGGGTGGCGATCCGGCGGTGTTCCTGACGCTGGCCGATGCGCAGGTGCTGCAAACGCAGTTGGCCCCTGCGGCGGCGCGGGTGCAGGCTGCCCGGGGTGCCACGGCCACCGGCGGGCCGACGGTTGCGGCGGTGATTGCGCGGCTGGATCCCAATGTCGATGCGCAAAGCGTGGTGCAGACGGTGCGGCAGTGGAAACACCTGTCCGCCCTGACGCAAGCGGAACAAGAGGACATCCTGATCAAGTCGGTGGTGGACAAGGCCCGCAAGCAGATCGGGCTGTTTCTGGGTATCTTGCTGACCGTATCGGCCGTGGTCATCGCGCTGATCATCTACACGATGACGATGGAAAAGCTGAAACAGATCGCCACGCTGAAGCTGATCGGCGCGCCGGACCGCACCATCATCGGCTTGATCGTGCAGCAATCGCTGGCGCTGGGCGTGGTGGGTCTTGGCCTTGGGTTGGCACTTATCCTGACGGTCAAGGATTACTTCCCGCGCCGCGTGCTGCTGGAACCGGTGAATGCGCTGGCGTTGACCGGAATCATTCTGGTGGTCTGCGTTCTGGCATCGGGGCTGGGGGTACGTGCGGCCCTGAAGGTGGACCCCGCCACCGCGCTGGGGGGCTAGGCCATGGACCGCCGCGTGATCGTGGACGTCAAGGGCGTCGCCAAGCATTACGGGACGGGCGAGACGCGGGTGGATGCGTTGCGCAACGTTGATCTGCAGGTGCATGCGGGCGAGGTGGTGGCCCTGCTGGGGCCTTCGGGGTCGGGCAAGACCACGCTTTTGAACATCATCGGCTGCATCATTGATCCGTCCGAAGGGCAGGTCAGTCTGGACGGCGAAAAGGTCTATGACAACCGCTGGCTGCGCGGCGATCTGCGGCGGCTGCGGTTGGACAAGATCGGCTTCATCTTTCAGGCCCACAACCTGCTGCCGTTCCTGAATGCCACCGATAACGTGGCGCTGGTGCTGCAATTGGCGGGCAAAAGCCGGGATCTGGCACAGTCCCGCGCGTTGGAGCTGTTGGATTATCTTGAGGTCGGCGCCCGCGCCCGCGCGATGCCAGCCCTGCTTTCGGGCGGTGAGGCGCAGCGCGTGGCCATCGCCCGTGCCCTTGCCAACAGCCCCCGCATCATTCTGGCCGATGAACCCACCGCCGCACTGGACAGCAAGCGGGCCGGGATCGTGATGGACCTGTTGCGCAAACTGGCCGCCGAACAGGACGCCTGCATCGTTGCCGTCACGCATGACGAGAAGATCCTCGACCGCTTTGACCGGCTGTTCCACCTGCGCGACGGGCGGTTGGAGGATGACAAAGGAGACCTGAAATGACGACGGTTCACCCAAGATCAATCGGACTTTGGATCGCGGCGGGTGTCGCGGTGGTGTTTGGCGCTCTGACCATCCTGTCCGGAGGGCAGGCGTTGTTCGGCGGCGTTGCGGCACAGGCGGCGGCCGGGAATGCGGTGCCCTTTGTGCTGTGGTTCAACTTTCTGTCTGGCTTTGTCTATGTGCTGGCCGGGACCGGCATTGCCCTGCGCAAACCCTGGGCGGGCCCGTTGGCTGCCGGGCTTGCGCTGTCGATCCTGGCGGTGTTTGCCCTGTTCGGCCTGCATGTCCTGCGCGGCGGCGCTTATGAGATGCGCACCGTGGGCGCGATGACGCTGCGCGCGGCGGTCTGGATCGGCATCGCACTGGTTCTGCGCCGTTCGGCGCAATCGGGTTCACGCGGCTGACATCCCGCCTGCCGCCGCCTGACCAAAGTCAAGGACAGCGGGCTTTTGTCCCGGTTTGCTGACGCCCGGGCGGCCCGTATCGTTGCCGCAGGGAAACCAAGAAAGGATTTCGCATGTATGTCCGGCTGATTGCCGCCGTCGCTTTGTTGTCCAGCCCCGCTTTTGCCGGGGATGCCGCCAAGGGCGAGGCTGATTTCAAAAAATGCAAGGCCTGCCACGCCCTCACCGCCACCGACGGCACCGAAGTTGCCAAAGGCGGCAAGACCGGGCCCAACCTGTTTGGCGTCATTGGCAGACAGATCGGCAGCTATCCTGACTTCAAATACGGAGACTCGATTGTAGCCGCCGGGGCAGATGCGTCGGTTTGGGATGAGGCCAGCCTTGCGGCCTATCTGGTTGATCCCGCCAAGTGGTTGCAGGAAAAGACCGGCGACCCGTCGGCCAAGTCGAAGATGACCTTCAAGCTGGCCAAAGGTGGCGAGGATATGTCGGCCTATCTGGCCACGCTGAAGTAAGCCATGGGCAGGGGCCTTCGGGGCCCCGCCCAATCTGCACCCCCCCCGCCAAACTTACGCCGCCAAACTTACGCCGCCAAACTTGCGCCGCCAAACTTTCCCCGCCAAACTTGCCCCGCCAAACTTGCCCCGCCCAATACGCCCCGGATCTGAGCCCGCATCTGAGCCCGCATTTGAGGCAGCCACGGCCCTATCCAGCCTCGGCCTGCCGCAGCAGACTGCGCACCCATCGGGCCGCCGCCCATGTTGCAGGCAGGCCGAACGGCAGTGACAGCCACAGCGCCGCCACGGGTGACAATGTGCCAAGCCCGATCGCCTGACCCAGCAACCCCAGCATGAACAGGTTGATCGCCACCGCCGCGGATGCAAAGGGCCATAGCAGCAGCCCCAGCTTCCACAGGCTGTGGCGGCTAGTGGCTGGTGCCGTCTTCGAAGGTGATCTTGTTCCAGACATTGTATTTTCCTGCAGGCTTGCTCATCGGCAGGCGCTTTATTTCCTGAAACGTCGCGGCGTCATAAACGATCACCGCGCCGTCCATCTCCCAGATCGACACTAGCGCATATTTCCCATCGCGGGTGAATTCGGTATGGGCCACGGTTTTCCCCGGTTCGGGGATCAGGGTCCGCACAATCGTCAGCGTCTGTTTGTCGATGATGTGGATGTGGCCCTTGTTTTCCCCGGTAAAGACATCGGCCCAGACATAAGGCGAATTGGCATGACTGCGCAGGAAAAAGCCGGGGCCATCGGTGGGAATGGTCTTGATCAGTGACCAGTCGGTCATGTCGATCACCGACAGCATGCCCTCGGTCAGGTGCGGCGTGGCCATGACTTTGTGGCCATCGCGGTCCCAGGTGATGCCCGACCCCAGATGCGGCATGCCGGGCAGCGGCAATTCGGCAATCTCGCGGCCCACGTCCAGATTGACCACCACACCCGTTTCCGCCGCGCGGTTGGTGCCGATCAGGTTGCGGTAGTCTGGACTGAAGAAGAAATCGTCCAGCGGGGCCGATACGGCGATGCGGCGGCGGGCGAACAAGCCACGCTCTACCCCCAAGGCTTCTTCCATGCCACTTTCATTGGAATGGACGAAGGCTTCGGTATAGGGACCGCCGTCCATATCCGTGGCAATCTCCCAGATCTCGGGCACATCCTTCAGCGCCAGCACGAAGGTTTCGCGCTGCGGGGCCTGATAGACGGCGGCAACGCGGCTGGGGGTGCCGTCGCGGCCCGTGACGTCGATCACCTTCTTCACGGTCAGATCGTCGGTGGACAGGATGGTCAGCGTGGTCGGCAGATAGTTCGCCACGGCCAGCCATTTGCCATCCGCGCTCATCGCGATGTTGCGGCTGTTCAGTCCGGCACGCGTGCGGCCCACCTCGGCCAGGCTCCAGATGTCATATTTCTGCACCCAGCCATCGCGCGACATGATGAAGACATAGCGGCCATCGGGGCTGAACTTTGGCCCGCCATGCACGGCAAAGGGGGTGGCAAAGCGGTCCAGCACGGTGAAGGTGTCACCGTCCAGCACCGACACATGATGGTCGCCGGTCTCCACGACCAGCGTGATGTTCATGGGATCGCCGGCAAAGGTGGGGGAGGCGGCGGGGCTGTATCCGGACATCGCCCGGGTGGCGGCGATGTCGGCCTCGGTCCAGACCGGCTGCGCGGCCAGGGGCGAGGCGACATAGGCCGCAACCGCCGCGATGTCGCCGGCCGACAGCGTTGCCGCAAAGGCGGGCATCTGGGTGGCGGGACGGCCATGCGCAATCAGGTTTTCCAGAGACTCGCCCTTCAAGCGGCCAAGGCTTTCGGGGATCAGTGCGGGGCCGGTGCCGCCAAAGCGGGTGTCGGCATGACAGCTTGCGCATTGATCGGCGTAAATCGCCGCGCCGTCAGTTTCGGCCACGGCGGGAAAGGGCATGGCGGGAAAGGCCAGCAGACTAAATAAAACGATGCGCCGGATCATGGCTTTTCCCCCGGAACGGCGTGACGGTCAGACGGTCGGCATCGCCCGCCCCGATTTCGGTGTTGGTCATATAGCAGGCGGGATCTTCGGCCCAAGGGTCGCCGGTCACCTGCAGCGCACGGATGCGGGTGTTGCCACCGCAAACCGCTTGATAGGCGCACTCGCCACAGCGGCCCTTCAAGGGGCGGGGGCGCTGGCGCAGGGTGGCCAGCATGGCGTCATCCCCTGTCCAAAGCGCTGAAAACAGGTCGGTTTTCACCGAACCTACGGTATAGTCCGACCAATAGGTGTCGGGCGGAACCTTGCCCTGCGGGTCGATGTTGGCCACGCCCAGCCCGCTGGAATTGCCGCCCCAGGATTCAAGATGACTGCGCACATGCAGGGCCTTTTCCGCCCCGAACTTCTGTTCCACCCAGCGCAGGAAATAGACGGCATCAGCGTCGTTGTTGCCGGTGACAATTTCAAGCGGATGGCCGTACTGCACCGCGGCCCAGGCCCGGTCTAGCAGCGTATCCATTGCCGCACGGGTGCGGGCGTGTTCGGTATCCTCGCCCCGGTGCTTGTCGCCCCGCCCGGCATAGACCAGATGCGACAGGTAGAACTTGTCCACGCCTTCGCTGTCGCACAGGTCCAGCATCGCGGGCAGCATATGGGCGTTGTCTTCGGTGATGGTGAACCGCAGCCCCACCTTGACGCCCCGCGCCTTGCAGGCCCGCACACCCGCCAGCGCATCGGCAAAGGCCCCGTCCACGCCGCGGAACCAGTCGTTCATCGCGCCAATCCCGTCCAGCGAGATGCCGACGTAATCAAATCCCAGCGCCGCCACCCGGTCGGCGTTTTCGCCGGTCAGCCGGGTGCCATTGGTGGACAGCGACAAATGGCGGAACTTCAGCGCCCGCGCCCGTTCGGCCAATTGCCAGAAGTCAAACCGGCTAAGCGGTTCCCCTCCCGACAGGATCAGCGCCGGGATACCGAAACCCGACAGATCTTGCAGCACGCCCATTGCCTGATCGTGGGTCAACTCGCCCGGAAAGGGCACATCGGCGCTGGTGGTATAGCAGTGGCGGCATTTCAGGTTGCAGGTGCGGGTCAGGTTCCAGATCACCACCGGCTTGACACCGCCCGCCATGGTGCGGCGGCGCGGTGCGGTCTGGGTGACCAGTTCCTGCATGTATTGCGTCAGGCGAAACATTATTGACCCCCTTCGGTCAGCCGCAGCCCGGTCTTTTTCAAGATCCGGGTGGAATACAATATATCAGATCCCCGGCACGCGGGCCCCAGCAAGGCGGCGATGCGGGCGCGCAGGCCTTCAACTTCGTCCCGGCTGTGGCCGTGGACCATGGCGAACAGGTTATAGGGCCAGCCGTCGGCGCGCGGGCGCAGATAGCAATGCGATACGAACTCTTGCGCGCCGACCTGTGCGCCCAACTCTACCGCACGGGCGTCGTCAACGTCCCAGACGCTCATCCCGTTGGCAATCATGCCCAGGGCATAGTGATTGGGCGCAATCGCCACGCGGCGGATTATGCCTGCGGCCTGCATCGCGGCCATGCGGTCGATCACCACCGCCTCGGTCAAGCCCAGCCAGCCTGCCACCTCGGCAAAGGGGGCGGGGGTCAGCGGCAGACCGCCGGTCGTGGCGGCGATGATCCGGCGGTCGATGGCGGAAAGCGTGGTCATGCGTGAACCCGGAACCCTATGAAAAATTCGTGTTGCTTGGGAAAGCGCAGAACCGGCAACCCGGTGGCCTGTTCGATCCGCTTCGCCACCGTCTCGATCTGGTCGGGCCGTTCGCAGGCCAGCACGAACCACATGTTCAAACGGTGGGTGCGTTCATAGTTATGCGCCACCTCGGGCAGCGCATTGACTAAAGTCAGGACGGCCTCGAACCGCGCCGCTGGAACCTCCATCGCGCAAAGGCAGAACGCGCCGCCCATCGCCTCGGCATCGTAGAAGGGGCCGAAGCGGGTGATCGCACCGATTTCGCGCAGGGTCTGGATGCGGGCCAGAAGGGCCTCTTCGTCCAGAGCCAGCTCTGCGGCCAAGGCGGTAAAGGGGTGTGGGCACAGCGGCAAGCCATCCTGCATTCGGTTCAGGATCGCGCGATCGGTGGCGTCCAGCGCGTCGGGCGCAAGCGGGGTGCGGCGCAGGCTCATGCGGCGGTCCTTTCCAGAAGTGCTCCGGTTTGCTTGAAACAGCGGGTGGAAAACAGCACCCGATGGTCAATCGCGGCAAGGGCGGGCAGGGCGCGGGCGGCGTCCAGCACCGTCAGGGCATCTGCCCGGCTTTGGCCGTGGATCATCGAAAACAAGCCATGACGCCACACCCCCGGCACTGTCTGGCGTTGATAACACAGGGTCACCCCCGGCAGGGCGGCCAAGGCGCGGCCTGCCGGTTCCATCGCTGCATCCGGTACGTCCCAGACCACCATCGCATTCGCCGCCCAGCCAATGGCACGGTGACGGACAATCACGCCAATCCGCGTCAGAATGCGGGCTTCTGACAGGCGGGACAGGCGGTGCAGAACCTGATCCTCGGTCCAACCCAGACGTTCGGCAATCCTTGCATAGGGGCGTGCCACCAGCGGCAGGCCCGCCGACATCGCCTGCAACAACGGGCGGTCGGTGGGGTGCAAAGCGGCCGTATCGGCGCAGGCGGCGGTGGTCAGCGCCGCGCGCGCGCCCGTCAGGCGAAAGCCAAGGTCGATGTTGAAGGCCCGGACCAGCGGCAGACTGAGCACGCGCAACCCGGTCTGCGCCTTGATCCGGTCCAACGATGCCTGCAATCCGGCAGCATCGGGTGCTGTGGCGACGAACCACAGGTTCCAGATGTCTTCGCGCAGATAGGAATGATTGACCCCCGGTTCCGTGCCGACCTGCGCCGCCACGGCTTCGATCCGCGCCTCGGGCACCGCCATCGCGGCCAGGGTAGAGGCCCCTGCCGTGTTGGGGCGCACCGTGCCGCCCACCCGCGCCACAGTGCCAGCCGCTTGCAGCCGGTCCAGCCGGGAGATCACGTCATCCTCGGCCAACCCCAAGGCTGCGCCCAGCACCGCAAAAGGCTGCGCCACCAGTGGGAAATCGCGCTGAAATTCATCCAGCAGGCGGCGATCATGGGGGTCAAGCCGATCCATTCACAACCCCGTCCGATGCGCGCGGGCGGTGAAGAAGATGCCAGACGGGCTGTCAGAGGCCACCTCGGCCAGCAGGTCGAAGCTGTGGGTATCATAGATCATCAGCTTGTTGTCATCGCGGACGGAAATCCACACCTCGGCCCCGCGGGGGGCGAATTCCATGTGCAGAACGGCCTTGCCGGGTGTCAGGGTCTGCACCACCTTGTGGGTGCGGCTGTCGACCACCTGTACGGTGTCATTCAGCGGCGTGGCAAAGTTCACCCAGACATAAGGGCTGCCGGGTTGTGCGATGATGAACACCGGCTGGCCATGCATCGGTGTGCGGGCAACTTCCTGCAGCGTGCCCCGGTCCACCCACAGCAGCTCGTGCTGGCCAACGGCGGGCAGCACATACTGTCCTTCGGTGAAAGCCCAGCCTTGCAGGTGGGGCATCTTGTAGACCGGCAGGTCGTCTTCGGTCTTGCCATAGTCTTTCAGGAACCGCACTGGTGCGGGGTTGGCATCCCACAGGTCAATGGCGGTGACACCTTTTTCTCCGAACAGCCCGATCAGATAGGTGTGGCCGTCATCGGTCAGCACCGCATCGAACGGGTTGCGGCCAACATCGCCCAGCTTGGTCACGACCATTTCAGGCCCCGAAAAATCGGCCATGAACGCCTCGCCGCTGTCCCAGGTGGACCATGCGAACCGGCGGCCCGGCACATCCACCAGACCGATGGTCTTGGAGGTACCGGGAATGTCGGCCACCAGCGTCAGGGTGTCGGCGTCGAATACTTTCACCCCGCCGGGTTCATAGTTCGACACGGCGATCAGGCGGCCATCATCCGAGATGGCCCCACCGATGGAATTGCCGGCCTGAATGGTCCGTGCAACAATGCTTTGGGTCAGCATATCCACCTTGGTCAACCCGCCATCGCGGCCAAAGACATAGGCAAAGCGTTCATCCGGGCTGTAGGTCAGGCTGGCGTGGCTTAGATCGCCCAGACCCTCAATCCGGCCAATGCTGGCGCGGTCGGACCGGTCGATCACCAGCAGGCTGCCGGTGGCGCGTTCGACCACAAGGCCAAGGTCGCCGGTGGCACAGCATGGGGGTTCGGCCAGCGCGGGCAGGGCCATCAGGGCCATCAGGGCGGCAAACAGGGGGGCGCGTTTCATCGGCTATTCTTTCTTCAGATAGAGGGCGATCCACATCGCCTCGTCTTCGGTGATCAAGGGCCGCCAGGGCGGCATTGCGGTGCCCGGCACGCCATCCAGAATGATCAATGCCAGGCCTTCGGGGTCTGCATGGGTCAGCGCGTCTGCCGTCAAGGGCCGCCCCAACCCACCCTTCAGCGTCAGCCCGTGGCACGATCCGCAATCTTGCGTGACCATGTGTTCCAGGGCCTTGGCCCGATCGGGCGCAACCTCTGCCGTGCAGGGCAGCGTCAGTGCCAGAAGTGCCAGAAGGCTACGCATAGGCCGCCATCCCCGGCCCGTCACACAGCGCCGCATCCGCAGGCGCTATGCTGGCATAAAGCGATACGACATGGCCGATGGCGAACAGCACAGGTGCATCAGGCTGCACGCGGGCCACGTCCGACGCGATGCTGCCAAGGCTGGACACCAGCCGCGTTTCGCGCTGGGTGGTTGCGGCAGAGACCGCCATCACCGGCAGGCTGGCGGGCATCCCGTGCCGCATCAGTTGAAAGGCAATCTCGGCGATGTTCTGCACGCCCATGTAGACCACCAGCGTCGTCGCCTCTGAGGCCAGTGACGCCCAATCCAGATCAAGCTTGGCGTCTTTTGCGCGGTGGCCGGTGACATAGCGCACGCCAGTCGCCAACCCGCGGTGGGTCAGTGGCACGCCGGTGCTGGCGGCCATCCCCTGCGCTGCCGTGATGCCGGGCACATAGGACACCGCAATTCCGGCCGCGCGCAGATCGGCGGCCTCTTCGCTGCCGCGCCCAAAGATCAGCGGATCGCCGCCCTTCAGCCGTGCGACGGTCAGCCCTTCGCGGGCCAGATCGACCAGCAGCGCGTTGATCGCCTCTTGCGGCACCTTGTGGCATTTGGGCAGCTTGCCCACATCGACCAACCGTGTGGCCAAAGGGATCAGCGCCATGATTTCAGGTGACACCAGCCGGTCGTACACCACCACATCGGCGGTCTGGATCAGCCGCAGCGCCTTCAGCGTCAGCAGCTCCGGATCGCCCGGTCCGGCCCCGATCAGGTGAACCATGCCGCAGGGCTTGTGATGCGAAAGGTCTTTCATGGCTGCCACACTCCGACTGGCTGGGTGTTGGAAAGAAGAACCCGCCCCGGGACCTGCAAGGTTCGGGGCGGGCAGCGCGCGGGGCCTAGTAGACGTCGCCGCGGGTGTTGAAGACGTTGAACTTGCCGGTCGGGGTTACAAGACGCGGGTCCTTGATCACCTTTTTCAGCTCCAGCGTCTTGTCATCGACCACGACGATGGCCGACTCCTTGTCTTTGGCGTTCCACACGCTGAACCAGACCTCGGTGCCGTCCTTGTTGAACTCGGGCTGCACGACGCGCGGCTGACCGTCGGGAATACCGGCCCATTCGGCGATCGGCAGGGTGACAAACTCGGGGTCCACATCGGCACCGGCCATCTTCGAGATGGTGAACACCGCCACCGAACCCGAGGTTTCGGCATCGGGGTTCAGCGTGGCATCGGTGTAAAGGTGGTCCGAATTCGGGTGGGTCTTGATGAACAGCGAACCACCGCCCAGTGCGGGGAAGCTGTCAACAATCTTCCAGGCCTTGTCGGCGTGACCTTCGGGATCGGTGCCGATCAGCGCCACCGACTCGTCCCCAAGGTGCGAGGTGGCCCAGACCGGCCCGTGCACCGGGTGGATGAAGTTCGCCCCACGGCCCGGGTGAGGCGTCTGCCCACCGGTTTCCGTGATCGCCAGCAGCTTCGACTCTTTGGTGTCGATCACCACCAGCTTGCCGCGGGCGTTGGCTGCGGTGATGAAATAGCGCTTCGAGCCATCCAGCCCGCCATCGTGCAAGAAGCGCTCGGCCTCGATTTCAACCGTCTTCAGGTTCTTCAGGTCGGTGTAGTCGACCATGATGATCTTGCCGGTTTCCTTCACGTTGACGATGAATTCCGGCTTGTAATGGCTGGCCAGAATCGCGGCGACGCGGGGTTCGGGGTGGTAGACCTGCTCGTCATAGATATTGCCACGGGTCGAGACGATCTTCTTCGGCTCCAGCGTGTCGCCATCCATGATGACATATTGCGGCGGCCAATAGGCCCCGGCAATCGCCAGCTTGTCTTCCCAACCTTCGAATTTCGAGGTCTCGATCGACCGCGCTTCAATCCCGATCTTGATCGAGGCAACCGTCGCCGGTTCCTTCATCCACAGGTCGATCATGTTGACCAGCCCATCGCGGCCGATCACGAAAAGATACCGGCCGCTCGCTGAAATCCGGCTGATGTGCACGGCGTAACCGGTGTCGATCACCGTCTTGATTTCATAGGTCGCACCGTCGATCAGCGCCACCTGACCCGCATCGCGCAGCGTGGTCGAGAACAGGTTGTCGATGTCCCAATCGTTCAGCTTTTCTTTCGGGCGGTCTTCCGGTTTGACGATCACCTTCCAGCTGGCCAGCATTTCCGGCATGCCGAATTCCGGCGGTGCCGGCGGTTCCAGCAGCAGATAGCGCGCCATCAGGTCAACATCGGCCTCGGACATGTCGCCCGACGTGCCCCAGTTCGGCATCCCGGCGGGCGAACCATAGGTGATAAAGCTTTGCAGGTACTCATAGCCGTTTTCGCGGGTGATGTCGGTGGTCAGCGGCTTGCCCGTGGCCCCTTTGCGCAGCACCCCGTGGCAGCCCGCGCAGCGTTCGAAGTAGATCTGCGTACCCCTCTGGAATTCTTCCTGCGTCATCACGGGGTCGCCTTCCTTGCGACCGGGGATTTCGACCTTGATCTGCCCCAGCGTCGTCATGCTGGGCTCATAGGCGGCGGCAGGGCCATCGGTGTGATTGGCGGGTTTTTCATCGGCAAGGGCTGCGCCTGCTAGCAAGGCAAAGGCCATGGCTGCGCTGGACAACAGCACGTTCCTGGCATGGAAAGCTCGGGGTTTCATGGAAATTCTCCGTTCCGCTGGTGAGGCTGTGTGAACCATGGACCGTGCCGCCGTTCGGCTCCTTGACTTTCGTTAAGGCAAGCAGGCGGCATGTGTCGCAGGTTTGCGGCATGAAAGAACCAAGGCCCCTGATGCGATGTCTTGTCCTGCTTGTGCTGGCCTTTGGGCTTTGCCTGGGGGCGGGCCTGCGCCCGTTGCAGGCCGAACAGGCGGGTCTCACTGCGATCAATATCATTGATCCCACACCTGACCTTGCCGCCGCTTTGCTGGGGCTGGCTGGTCCGGTGCAGGTCAGGCGCCAGGATGCGGGGGTGCCGGGATGGGATGTGACGGCGCAGGGCAAGCCGGTGGGCTATCTGGGCTCGACCTGGGCAGTGGCCGGGTCGGTGGGATATTCCGGGCGGCCTTTGGATGTGCTGGTGGCGATTGCCCCCGACGGACGCATCACCGGCGCGCAGCTGATGCAGCACAATGAACCGGTGCTGACGCTGGGCATTTCGGATGCCGATATTGCCGCCTATGTCAGTGGCTTTGCAGGTTATGACCTGACCGCGCCTGCGGGAACCGGATTGCGTCAACCCGGCGTGCCAGATGTGATCAGCCGCGCCACCGTATCCACCGGCGTGATCCGCGACGGCATCTTGCGCACCGCGCGCACGCTTGCCATCGGGCGGGGGGTGATTGCGGCGGGCGGCGGGATTGACCGGTTAAGCTTTGTCCAGACCGATTGGACGGGCCTGCTGGCGCTGGGTGCGCTGGTCGAGGTGCGGGTGACGATGACCGAGGCCGCCGCCGCGCTGCGCGGTGCCAAGGTGCCGATCCCGCCGGGCGACGGACCTTTTCTGCACTTGTGGGCCGGGCTGATCGACCCGCCGACCGTGGGCCAAAGTCTGCTGGGCCAACAGGATTTCACCCGCACCATTGGCAGCCTTGGCCCCGGTGAAACCGCGCTGGTGGTCATCAGTCAGGGCCTGCAGTCGCATCGCGGCACCGACTGGAAACAGACCGGCATCTTTGACCGTCTGATGATTGTTCAGGGCGACCCACGGTATCAGCCGACTGCGGAAAGCTATCAGATGCTGAAAAGGCTGGACGCCCCCGGCGCGCCCAATGCCAAGGAAATCAGCCTGTTCCGCCTGCCGCCCGCCATCGACCCGCTGCAACCGATGCGGATCGAGATCACCGCCAGCCGCCCCACCGCCACCGCCCCGGTCAGCATGACCATCGCAACCGACTACAGCCTTCCCGCCGCGTTCCGGCTGGCCACGCCCCCCGAGCCAGAACCGCTTTGGCGCGCGATCTGGGATGCCAAGCATCTTGAAACCGGCATTGTTGCCCTGATGCTGGCGGTGCTGACGTTGATCCTGTTCGCACAGGAATGGATCACCCGCAGGCCCCGGCTGTGGCGCACCGGGCGGATTTCCTTTCTGCTGACCACGCTGATCGTGTTGGGCTGGGGGCTGAACGGACAGCTTTCCGTGGTGCAGGTCATTGCCTTTGTCCACTCGCTGCTGAACGGGTTCCGCTGGGAAACCTTCCTGATCGAGCCGGTGATTTTCCTGCTGTGGGGGTTCACCGCGCTGGGCATGCTGTTCTGGGGGCGGGGGGTGTATTGCGGCTGGCTTTGCCCGTTTGGCGCGTTGCAGGAACTGACCAACAACGCAGCCGTCGCCCTTGGCATCCGGCAGGTCGCGGTGCCTCAGGCCCTGCATGAACGGCTGTGGGTGATCAAGTACACCGCCTTTGTCGGCATTCTGGCGCTGTCGTTCTATTCCATGCACGACGCCCTGATCGTGGCCGAGGTCGAGCCGTTCAAGACCGCCATTTCGCTGCGGATGATGCGCGCCTGGCCTTTCGTTCTGTTCGTGCTGGCCCTGTTGGCTGCCAGCCTGTTCATCGAGCGGTTCTACTGCCGCTATCTGTGCCCCTTGGGTGCGGGGCTGGCGATCCCGGCCAAGCTGAAGATCTTCGACTGGCTGAAACGCCGCCCGCAATGTGGCCGCGAGTGCCGGTTGTGCGAGACGAAATGCACCGTCGGCGCGATTGACCCCTTGGGGCGGATCAACGCCAACGAATGTGTGCTGTGCCTGCGCTGTCAGGTCATCATGAATGACGGGTCACTGTGTCCGGTTCTGAAACGCCGTGCCCGTGGCGCGGAAGGGGGGGCGGCATGACCGCGCTGAAACGCTTTTTCACCGATGGCTTCCGGGTGTTCTTTCTGGCCGCCGGTCTGTTTGCCATCCTGTCCATCGGCCTGTGGTCCGTGTGGTTGGCTGTGCATGCGATGGGGGGGGCAATCAATTTGCCCACCGCCGCCGCACCGCATCTGTGGCACGCGCATGAGATGATTTTCGGCTATGGCTCGGCGGCCTTGGCGGGGTTCTTCCTGACCGCCGTGCCAAACTGGACAGGGGCCCGTGCGGCGCCGCATCTGTTCATTGCCGCCGTGGCGGGCCTTTGGGTGTTGGGGCGGATTGCCGTCTGGACTTCGGGCGGTTTGCCTGCGGGGTTGGTTGCCGTTCTTGATCTTGCCCTTGTGCCAGTGCTTGCGGTCAAGGTTCTGACGCAGCTGTTGCGGCGGCCAAAGCCGCAACAGATGATCTTTCTGGGCCTGCTGGCGCTGTTCTGGATCGGCAATCTGATGGTGCATCTGGAATGGATGGGCTGGACCGATGACAGTCTTTGGGCTGGCCTGCGCGTCGGGCTTTTGACACTGGGGGCCACGATCATGGTGCTGGGCGGGCGGGTGACGCCGGGCTTTACCCGCAACGCGATGGTGCAGGCCGGGCGCGAGATCGGACTGCCGCGCAACCCGATGCCGTTGGCGGTGGTGGCGATCGCTGCGGCGATCAGCCTGCCGGTCGGGTATGCGCTGGGGCTGGACGAGTCCGTCATCGGCCCTTTGGCTGTTGTGGCCGGGGGGGCGGGGCTGCTGCGGGTGGCGCTGTGGCGCGGGCTGTGGACAAAGGACAAACCGATCCTTTGGGTCTTGCACCTGTCTTATGCGTTGAATGCGCTGGGATTTATGACTTTTGGGCTGGCGGGTCTGGGGATCGGGTCCGAGGTTGCCGGGCTGCACCTTTTGGGCATCGGCGGGGTTGGCGGCATGACCTTGGCGGTGATGACGCGCGCCACCCTTGGCCATACGGGCCGGGCGCTGGTGGCACCGGGTCCGGTGGTGCTTGGCTATGTCTTGATGCCTTTGGCCGCGTTGGCGCGTTTTGCCGGATCGGCCATTCCGGCCCTGTATTATCCGGGAGTGTTCATTGCCGCCGGGTTGTGGCTGCTGGCCTTCAGCCTGTTTACCGGTGCCCTGTGGCCGGTGTTTCTTGGCCCACGCCAGCGCCGCGCCGCAGCCGGGGCACCGCCATGATCACCCGTCGCCGCTTGCTTGTCCTGTCGGCCGCCGTGCTGGCCGCCCCTGCCCATACCGCCAAGCGGCACGACTGGGCAGGGCGGGCGCTTGGGGCCGAGGCGCGGTTGACGCTTTCGGGGGCGACCGATGCCCAGGCCCGCCACGTTTTCGGCCGCGTTGCCATGGTGCTGGCGCAGGTCGAGGCGCAGTTTTCGCTGTACCGCGATTCCGCCCTGACCCGACTGAACCGCGATGGCTGGCTTGCACATCCCGCCCCCGAAATCCTGCGGCTGTTTGCGCTGGCAGGTCAGGTACATCTGGCGACCGGCGGGGTGTTCGATCCGTCCGTCCAGCCGCTTTGGCTGGCCACGGCCACGGCGGGCGATCTGACAGCCGCGCGCGCCGCCGTGGGATGGCACCGCGTCCGCGTCACTGCGCAAGAAATCCGGCTGGACCCGGGGATGGCGCTGACCTTCAACGGCATCGCCCAAGGCCACGCCGCCGACCGCATCGCCGGGCTGCTGCGCGCCGAGGGCATGGGCGATGTGCTGATCGACATGGGCGAGGTGCAGGCGCTGGGCCGCCGCCCGGATGGTGGGACGTGGCGGGCCCGGATCGCCGGGCCGGATGGCGCGGCCCTTGCCGATCTGGCACTGCGCGACCGCGCGTTGGCCACCTCGTCGCCGCTGGTCACCCCGATAGGCGCGGGGCAAGGGCATATTCTGCACCCCCAAGGCCTGCCGTCAATCTGGCAAACAGCCGCCATCAGCGCAGCAACGGCTGCCGTGGCCGATGCGCTGTCTACGGCCGCCTGCCTGTTGGATCGCGCGGGCATCGACCGCGCGCTTGCCGCCTTTCCCGGTGCGCGGCTGGAACATCTGTCGTGACGACAAAGTCGCGGCAAGCGGCGTCTGCTTGACTTTCGTTAAGGCTGACCCGTGCCCCAAAGGCCACAACGGCCTGACCTGAAACCGCTCCGGGAAGGATTCGCAATGCGCGAAATCATGACCAAGAGCATGGCCCGCAACATCTTTTACGGCGGCTCATTGTTCTTCATACTTATCTTCGTCGGGCTGGCTTGGAACAGCCACCGATACATCGTCACCACATCAACCGATGCGGCCACGCTGACCCCTTCGGTCGCAGCGGGTAAACATCTGTGGGAAAAGCACGCCTGCATCAACTGCCATACCATCCTTGGCGAAGGGGCCTACTTCGCGCCCGAACTGGGCAATGTGATGACGCGTTGGGGCGTGCAGGATGATCCGGCAGGCGCGATGGACAGCCTGAAAGGCTGGATGGACGCCATGCCCACCGGTATCGCAGGGCGTCGTCAGATGCCGCAGTTCAACCTGACCGACGAAGACTATCGCAACCTCGCCGACTTCTTGCTGTGGACCAACAAGATCCGCACGCAAAGCTGGCCCCCGAATGATGCGGGTTGAGGAGAAAATCATGAAATATCAAAGCCAAAAAGTCGCACTGGTCTATTTTGCCACAGCGATGGCGCTGTTCACCGTGCAGGTCAGCCTTGGGCTGCTGATGGGGTGGATCTATGTGGACGGCACCTTCCTGACGGAAATCCTGCCCTTCAACATCGCGCGGATGCTGCACACCAACAGCCTGATCGTCTGGCTGCTCTTGGGCTTTTTCGGGGCTGCCTACTACCTGATCCCCGAGGAATCCGAGCGGGAAATCCATTCCGTCAAGATTGCCTATCTGCAACTGGGCATTCTTGTGCTGGGCACGGCAGGCGTCGTCGTGACCTATTTCTTCAACCTGTTTGAAGGCAACTATCTGCTGGGCAAGCAGGGACGAGAGTTTCTGGAGCAACCCACATGGGTCAAGATCGGCATCGTCGTGGCCGCGCTGTTGTTCCTTTACAACGTCACCATGACGGTGCTGGCGGGCAAGAAGACCGCGATCACCAACATCCTGCTTCTGGGCCTTTGGGGGCTGGCGCTGTTGTTCCTGTTCGCCTTTTACAACCCGGAAAATCTGGGGTTGGACAAGATGTACTGGTGGTTCGTCGTACATCTTTGGGTTGAGGGCGTTTGGGAACTGATCATGGCCGCGATCCTGGCCTTCCTGATGCTGAAACTGACGGGGGTTGACCGCGAGGTCGTGGAAAAATGGCTGTATGTCATCGTCGCCACTGCGTTGTTTTCGGGCATCCTTGGCACCGGGCACCACTATTTCTGGATCGGCACGCCGGGCTACTGGCAGTGGATCGGGTCGCTGTTCTCATCGCTTGAAATCATCCCGTTCTTTGCCATGATGTCCTTTGCCTTCATCATGGTCTGGAAGGGCCGCCGTGACCATCCCAACAAGGCCGCATTGCTGTGGAGCCTTGGCTGCTCGGTGCTGGCGTTCTTTGGTGCGGGCGTCTGGGGCTTCTTGCACACTCTGCACGGGGTGAACTACTACACCCACGGCACCCAGATCACCGCAGCCCACGGCCACCTTGCGTTTTATGGGGCCTATGTCTGCGTCAATCTGGCGATCATCACCTACGCCATGCCGAACCTTTTGGGCCGTGATCCCTACAATCAGGTCCTGAACATGGCGTCGTTCTGGCTGATGTCGGCGGGCATGGTGTTCATGACAGTGACGCTGACCTTTGCCGGGGCCTTGCAGACCCATCTGCAGCGCGTGAACGGCGAGGCGTTCATGGATGTGCAGGATCAACTTTGGATCTTCTACGCCATGCGCTTTGGGTCGGGCGTTGCCGTGGTTCTTGGCGCGCTGCTGTTCATCTATTCGGTCATGGTGCCGCGCCGCGAGGTGATTGAACGCGGCGTCGCGACCCCGGCGGAGTGATGGACATGGATGGAACCCAAAACCTGAAGGGGGCGGCGAAAGCCCCCTTCTATCTGGCCCAGGGCGATGAATGCGATGTGTTCCGCGCGGCCTATGAAAACCGCCTGCCCGTGCTGCTGAAAGGCCCCACCGGCTGTGGCAAGACCCGGTTTGTGGCGCATATGGCCGCCGAACTGGGCCGCACTTTGTACACTGTGGCCTGCCATGACGATCTGTCGGCGGCAGACCTGATCGGCCGCTATCTGCTGAAGGGTGGCGAAACCGTCTGGGTCGATGGGCCGCTGACCCGCGCGGTCCGCGAAGGCGCGATCTGCTATCTGGATGAGGTGGTCGAGGCCCGCAAGGACG
>CAZCFC010000010.1:5855-25136 GCA_964497815.1 uncultured Cypionkella sp. | reverse complement strand
GCCGTGGGGTCCGAGGCCACCAAGATCTATGCCCCCAAAGCTGCGGCTGCGGGCTGCATCGTGATCGACAACTCGTCGCTTTATCGGTACGATCCTGCGGTGCCGCTGATCGTGCCCGAAGTGAACGCCGACGCGATTTTCCAGTATAAAAACAAGAACATCATCGCCAACCCCAACTGTTCAACCGCACAGATGGTTGTGGCGCTGAAACCATTGCACGACCGCGCCCGCATCAAGCGCGTGGTTGTTTCGACCTATCAATCGGTGTCGGGTGCCGGCAAGGAAGGCATCGACGAGCTTTGGGATCAGACCAAGGGCATGTACGTCCCCGGTCAGGAAGTGGCCCCCAAGAAGTTCTCCAAGCAGATCGCCTTCAACGTGATCCCGCACATTGATGTGTTCCTGGACGATGGTTCGACCAAGGAAGAATGGAAGATGGTCGCGGAAACCAAGAAGATCCTGGACAAGAACATCAAGGTCACTGCCACCTGCGTTCGGGTGCCTGTGTTTGTCGGGCACTCGGAATCGATCAACATCGAGTTCGAAGAGTTCCTTGACGAACACGAAGCCCGCGACATCCTGCGCGAGGCCCCCGGCATCATGGTGATCGACAAGCGCGAAGCCGGTGGCTACATCACCCCGGTCGAATGTGTGGGCGATTACGCCACCTACATTTCGCGGATCCGTCAGGACAGCACGATTGATAACGGCATCAACCTGTGGTGTGTGTCCGACAACCTGCGCAAGGGCGCGGCGCTGAATGCGGTGCAGATCGCCGAGGTGCTTGGCAACCGTGTGCTGAAAAAGGGCTGATCCAACCCTACCAGAAAAATTCAAAACCCCGCCCATCGTGGCGGGGTTTTGCATTCGGGGGCAGGCCCCGGATATGTCAGCCCCCCTGCGTATCAGCCTAGACGTGTCAGCCCGGACGGAATGGAAGATCGCGGCATTGGGCATGGCCCGGGTGGGTCGGGGTGTGTGTCGGGCGGTGTGTGTCGGGCGGTGTGTGTCGGGCGGGCTGGCTCAATCATGCCCCGATGCGCGTTAGCCGGAAATCGCCTTGGCCAGATCAGTCGCCTCTTCGCATTCACCGCAGATGCCTTTCAGCTTGGCCAGATTGGTGATCGCAGCCTCCATGTTGCCGGTTTCGACAAACATCTCGCCCTGATACTCCAGCGCGCCGATATGGGCAGGATTGATCTTCAGCGCCATGTCATAGGACGCGGCGGCCACATCCCTGTTGCCCAGTTTGCGATTGGCGAAACCATGCAGGTTCCACGCGTCGGCGTTCTGCGGTTCATCCCTGGTCAGCGCGTCCAGCAGTGGCAACGCACCAGCATAGTCTTCAGCCGCGACCCGCGCCTTGGCTTCGGCATAAGCGGGGGCAAGTTCCGCCTCGACCGCGGTATCTTCGGTGCCTGCCGCTTGCGCCGGATCAAGCGCCACAGACAGCAGCCCGACCAGACCGATCGCCACGTAAGACAGGATGTGGGGCATGATAACTCTCCATTGCGAAGACAACACGTTAACCCATAATCGCGCCGCGACGGATCAAGCCTGCGTGACCTACGCCAGCCGATGCGCCGCCAGTACCTGCCGGATCGACAGCGCGGTTTTGTCCACGATTTCGTGCAGTTCGGCATCGCTGGCATTATAGGGCGGCGCAAGGATCACGATATCGCCGCGCACGCCGTCCACGTTGCCGCCGACCGGATAGCAGATCAGCCCGTTTTCCATCGCCTGCGCCCTTATCTTCATGAATAGCTTCAGGTTGGGGTCAAACGGGTCTTTGCTGTCCCGGTTCGCCACGAGTTCCGCGCAGATGAAATGCCCGCGTCCGCGAATGTCGCCGATTGCCTCTACCCCCGCCAAAGCATCGGCCAGCCAGCCCTTGATGCGCGCCTCATTTGCCGTCACGCGCGCCAGCAACCCGTCACGCGCGATGATGGTTTGCACCGCCACCCCCGCCGCGCAGGCCGCTGTATGGCCGGTAAAGGTGTGCCCTGTGCCAAAGGCACCGTCCGCGGCGCGGATCGCCTCCCACACTTGCGTCGTGCACACTGCCGCACCCAAGGGCAGGTAGCCCCCTGCCAGCCCCTTGGCGACAGACATGATGTCCGGTTCTACCCCATCGCGGTCCAGCGCGCGCCACGGCCCGGTGCGCCCCGCCCCGCACATCACCTCATCCGCGATCAACAGCACGCCATATTTGCTGCAGATCTGCCGCACCAGCCGCGCATAGCCTTCGGGTGCCGGCACACAGCCGCCCGCTGCTCCAACCACTGGCTCGAATATGAACGCAGCCACGGTTTCCGGCCCTGCCTGCAAAATGGCGGCCTCCAGTTCCGCAGCGCAGGCTTCTCCGGCCGTTTCTGCCGTGGCTCCGGCAATGGGGCGATAGGCATTGGCTGGCGACAGTTTGATCGACGGGATGAACGCCCCCTCATAGGCCAGGGTCCGCTCGGCAAACCCCGAAACGCCCAGTGCGCCCAGCGTGTTGCCATGCCAAGACCGTTGCCGCGATATGAATCGCCGCCGCGATTTCTGCCCGATGGCGGTCTGATACTGCAACGCGATCTTCAGACAGCTTTCCACCGCTTCTGATCCGCCGGTCACATAGACCATTTCCCGCAGGCTGCCGCCCGTATTGGCGCGGATGATCGCCGTCAACTCCTCCAGCGCGTCGGTGGTAAAGTTATAGCGGTAGCCATGCGCGATTTGCTCCATCTGCGCCATCACCGCCGCGTTCACCTCGGCGTTGCCATGCCCCAGACAATAAACGGCTGGCCCGCCCGACCCGTCGATATACTGCTTGCCAGTGGCATCCCACAGATAACTGCCCTTGGCGCGTACCACCTTTGGCAGGGCCGCGGTTGCGGAAATGCTTGCTGTCAGGGGTGGGTTGGCCATGGAATGTCCTTTCGGTTCAAGCCGACAATGGCAGGACGCACCTTGGCCGACAAGAGGGCAAGGGGCTTGCGCGCGGCACCCAGCAGGCCCATCCTGCCCACAGAATCGGAGGATTTTCATGCGCAGATTTGCCCTTTTCGTCCTGCTTTTGCCCGGCCCCGCCATGGCCGATCAGATCATTGCCACCAGCCAGATCACGGATGTGACACTTTACCCCCAGGGTGCCCAAGTGACCCGTGCCGTGACCTTCAGCGCCCCCATGGGCGCGCATGAGCTGCTGATCACCGACCTGCCGGCGGATACCATGCCCGACCTGATCCGGCTGTCCTCGCCCGATGCCAAACTTGGGGCCTTCGCCCTGCGCACCGATCGCCTGCCCCCGCGTGAGGCCGCCTCCGACCCCGACCTTCAGGCCGCCAAAGTCGCCGTCGAGGCTGCAGAAAAGGTCGTGCAAACCGCCCAGGCCGCCATCGACGCGCTTGCGGCCAGGATTGAGGCGGCAGAGGCCACCGCAGGGTTCCTGCGCGGTGTCAAACCCGAAGGTGACGCTGTCACCGTCGATGGCGTCAAAGCCCTGGCCAGCATGATCGGCACCGAAGTTCTGGCCGCCCGTCAGGCCGCCCTCGCTGCCGCAGCCGATTTGCCCCCGGCACAAAAGGCGCTGGAAAAAGCGCAAGTCGCCCTGACGGACGCACAAAACCTTGAAATCTCGCTGTCTCAGGGCGATGCCGATTACACCGGCCTGACCGTCGCCGTCGAGGTTGCCAATGCGGAATCGCATCTGGTGATCAGCCATTTCATTCAGAACGCCAGTTGGCAGCCGGTCTATGACATGATGCTGACCCGCAAAGACCCATCGCTGACCATCGGGCGCGGCGTGCTGGTGACGCAGTATTCAGGCGAGGATTGGGCTGACGTCAACCTGACACTGTCCACCGCGCAACCCTCTGCGCAGGCCGCCCCCTCGGGCCTGTGGCCGGAACTGCGCCGCCTGGCGGACGAACAGGAAATGGCCAAGTTTGACGGTGAAGTGATGGCCGAGGCTGCCGCCCCCGCCATCGTCATGGCCGAACCCGTGATGACCGAAACCGCCGAGGCCGCGCTTCAGGGTGATGTGGTCGTCTATCACTATCCGACCCCTGTTGATGTCGCGACCGGCGTCGAGAATCTGCGTCTTGCGCTGGATGAGATCACAGTGATCCCGGAAATCGACGCCCGCGCCGTGCCACGATTTGATCGGACCGCTTTCGTCATGGCCAGCTTTACCAATGACAGCGCCGAAATCCTGCTGCCGGGGCAAGCCTATCTGATGCGCGAAGGTACTCTGGTGGGCAGTACATACATCAACGCCCTCGCGCCCGGCGACAAGACCGAGGTGGCCTTTGGGGCCATCGAGGGGTTGCTGTTGACGCGTAACATGCCGCTGCGCGCTGAAGGTGATCGGGGTCTGCTGACCACATCAAGCCAGATCGAAGAACAGGCCGTGCTGAAACTGGAAAACCTGACGGACGAGTCGTGGCCCGTGCGCTTGCTGGATCAAGTGCCCTATTCCGAACAGGAAGATCTGGAAATCACCTACAGCGCCGATCCTGCCGCAACCGAGGTCGACGTCGACGGTCAGCGCGGTATCCTCGCATGGGAATTCAACATGGCCCCGGGCGAGGTGAAAGAGATCACTCTGGATCACGCGATCCGTTGGCCCGAAGGCAAGGTGCTGCAGTAATTGTCAGGAGTGGCGGCAAAAACGCCGCCACTCCTGCAACGGCAAGCGTCAATGTCGTGGCCGCCAATGCCTCCGGCGGGCGTATTCGAAAAACAGCAACTTGTGCCATCCTCTGTGCCCAAATATCCTCCCCGGAGGGTCCTGCCGCCCGCCCGCCTCCCGTCCGCCCGCCGCCCCGTCTGGCGTCAGTGCCGCAGCAATTGGTTGAGGCTGGGGTTGCTGGGGGGCTGCTCGTCGACCTTTTTCACGATCACGGCGCAATAAAGATTGATGCCGTTCTTGGACGGCATCGACCCGGCGACCACCACCGACCCGGCCGGGACTTCGCCATACATCACCGCACCGGTTTCACGGTCGACGATCTTGGTTGATTGGCCGATGAAAACGCCCATTCCCAGAACCGAGCCTTCGCGGATGATGCAGCCTTCAACCACTTCAGAGCGCGCGCCGATAAAGCAATTGTCTTCGATGATCGTCGGGCTGGCCTGCATCGGCTCCAGCACGCCACCAATACCGACGCCGCCGGACAGATGCACGTTCTTGCCGATCTGGGCGCAAGAGCCCACCGTGGCCCAGCCATCGACCATCGAGCCTTCATCAACAAATGCGCCAATGTTCACGAACGATGGCATCAACACCACGCCCTTGGCGATATAGGCAGACCGGCGGACGATAGAGCCGGGAACGGCCCGGAACCCGGCCTGGCGCCAATCGGTCTCGGTCCATCCCTGAAACTTCGACGGCACCTTGTCCCACCAGTTGGACCCGCCGTTGCTGCCTGAAATCTCGTACATGTCGGTCAGACGGAACGACAAAAGTACGGCCTTTTTGGCCCACTGGTTCACATGCCAGTCGTTGCCGCGCTTTTCAGCCACCCGCAGCGCGCCGCTGTCCAGCGCCGTCAACGTGGCCTCGATCGCATCGCGCGCCTCGCCCTTGGTGGCGGGGCTGATGGCATCGCGGCCCTCCCATGCGGTTTCGACGGCGGCTTCCAGCGCGGCATAGGTCATGGCAATCTCCCCAAAGGTTTGCAGCCCTATAGCCGCCCCGTGCATTTGGCGCAATCCGTAGGTCGGGGCATGCCCCGGCGCGATCAAACCAGGGTGGGCCGTCCAATCGGAAATTTTTCCCGAAGGTCACTCGGTCAACGTATTGAATGGAAACACAAAAAGAATGTTCTGGTTTGGGGGTGCCCCAACCCGCACCCTTCCCAACACATGCAAAACCCGTTACCCCCTGATCAGATGTCCCAACCAAGGCCGCAACTGATGCATGACGATCCCCGCCCGCACCCGTTGCGCGATTCCATTCAGGACGTGGCTGCGACGCACCGGTTGCCCGACACCCCGCAAACCCGCGCGCCCGCCTATCGGCTGGCCTTCGCGGACCCCGATTTCATGACGCGCGAAGAATTGCGTCCGGTGCGGTTGCAGTTGGAACTGCTGAAGCCGCAGATGATCCTGGATGAGCGTGGCATCAATTCGACCATCGTGCTGTTCGGCGGGGCCCGTATCCCCGACCCGGCCCACCGCGACCGTGCGAAAACGCCGGCTTTGGCCGAGCTGTCGCGCTACTACGACGAGGCGCGTCATTTTGCCCGCATGATGACGGAACGCAGCCTGCAGTCTTATGGCCGTGACGATGTGATCTGCACGGGTGGCGGTCCGGGGGTGATGGAGGCGGGCAACCGGGGGGCCGACGATGCGGGCGGGCAATCCATTGGCCTGAACATCGTGCTGCCGCACGAGCAGGCGCCAAATCCCTATGTCACGCCTGACCTGTCCTTCAATTTCCACTACTTCGCCATCCGCAAGATGCATTTCCTGATGCGCGCCCGCGCGGTTTGCATCTTTCCCGGCGGATTTGGCACTCTGGATGAGATGTTTGAAAGCCTGACCCTTATTCAGACCGGGCGGATGAAGCCAATCCCTTTCCTGCTGTTCGGGCGGGCGTTCTGGGAAAAGCTGATCAACTGGCAGGTTCTGGTCGACAGCGGCACCATCAGTGCCAAGGATCTTGACCTGTTCCAGTTCGTGGAAACCGCGCACGAAGCTGTGGCCGCGATTGATGGTTGGGGGCGTTAGGCCAAAGTCTCGCGTTGCCAGCCGGGCAGGAATGCGATGTGGTCACATCCCGTAAAGCGGGCCAGCCTTGTCAGTTCCGACTCAAGCGATGTCAGTCGCGCCTTGGTCAGCCTTATGCCCACTTCGGGCCAGAACGCTTTGATCCGCAAGGTGGATTCGGCCTTGAAGGCTTTGACGTCGATGCGCGCGACAAGACGGTCACCTTCCAGAACAGGAAACACGTAGTAGCCATATTTCCGTTGCGGCTCGGGCACAAAAACCTCGATCCGATACTGAAAACCAAACAGGAACTCGACTCGTGCGCGGTCGCGGAGGGCCGGGTCAAAGGGCGACAGAATACGCATCCGGCTGGTGGGTTCGGGGGCGTCCGCCGCAGCGTGCCACAGGTCGGGGCGGGCCAGAACACGCTTTTGCGCGCCTGCTGCACCTTGTACCAGCACCTCGATCACCTCTCCCTGTGCCAAGGCTGATTTCGCCCAAGCCTTTGCCTCCTCGGGGCGGATGGCATTCCAGTAGGCCTGCACCTCGTTCACTGTGGCAAAACCCAGGTGGTCCAACGCGGAATTGCAGGCCCAATTGATCTTGGCGTTCAGATCCGGCTGCACCGCGCGAACCATATCGGGGATCACGCGTTCGGTCAGATCATAGACTTTCTGAAACCCGTCACGCCGCGAAATCGCCAGTTGGCCGGTACGCCATAGCCATTCCAGCGCTGTTTTGGAGGGGTGCCAATCCCACCAGCCGCCTTTGCTTCGCGGCTCGCCAACACCGACATCCGAGGATGTCACCGGGCCATGATCTGCGATCCGGCGCAGGATGGTGTCGAACTGTGCCTCGTAGCCATCGCGAAACCAGCGCTGCCAATTGTCCCGCAGCCGCTCGGCATCGCGGGCGAAACGGTGGCTCCAATAGGGATAAACCGATATCGGCAACACAGATGCGTCGTGCGTCCAATGTTCCCAAAGACTGCGATCCTGCTCCAGCAACTGCTTGAGCGCGGCCGGCTGATACGATTGGCGGCGGCTCCACAGGATCATGTGATGCGCGCGTTCCACCGTGGTGATGCTGTCCACCTGCACAAAGCCGATGCGGTCAATCAACCGCGCCAGATCGCCCCCCAAGGCAGCACCTGTCGGGGCTTCGGTCAAGGCATGGCGATGCAAGAACAGGCGACGGGCGGCAGGGTTTGGCAAAACATCGGTCATCCGACAGGCGTAACAGCCCGCGCGCTTCGGTCAAGCCAAAGGATCGGGACCATTTGGCAATACGTTGAAATATATGACCAGTTATTGTGACCAAACCGGCGCAAGTGGTCCTTGATCAACGCCTTCCAATCCTTACCTTGGTCACATGCCCACATGAAACGAAGGATTGGCCATTGCCGCATGACGTTCCCCTGATCAGCACCATTGTCATCGGCCTGTCCATGGCGTTTGCGTTGGGGTTGGCGGCCCATCGGCTGCGCCTGCCGTTGATTGCCGGCTATCTGATGGCCGGGGTGATCCTGGGCCCGTTCACGCCCGGTTATGTGGCCGATCAGGACTTGGCGTCACAGTTGGCCGAACTTGGGGTGATCTTGCTGATGTTCGGGGTGGGGCTGCATTTCTCGTTGCGCGATCTGATGTCGGTGCGTGCGATTGCGGTGCCGGGGGCGGTTGGACAAATTGCTGTCGCAACGCTGGCGGGGATGGGGCTTGCATGGCTGTTGGGATGGGGCATCGGCGGTGGCGTGGTTTTCGGGCTGTCACTGTCGGTTGCCTCCACCGTTGTGCTGCTGCGGGCGCTGCAAGAGCGTGGGCTTATGGACCAGCCGCACGGCAAGATTGCGGTGGGCTGGCTGATTGTCGAAGATCTGGTGATGGTGGTTGTGCTGGTGTTGATCCCGCCGCTTGCCGGGGTGATGGGTGGCACCACTGTTCCAGTGGAAGGCGAGGCCGCAGAAGTCGTCCGCATGGGATTCGGACCGATCTGGGCGACCTTGATGGTCACGGGTGTAAAGGTTGCCGCGTTCGTCGCGCTGATGTTGGTGGTGGGGCGCCGGGTGATCCCATGGGTGCTGCATTACGTCGCCCACACCAAACAACGAGAGCTGTTTCGCCTGTCAGTCCTGGCAATCGCCCTGGGTGTGGCCTACGGGTCCGCAACCTTTTTCGGCGTCTCTTTCGCGCTGGGGGCGTTCTTTGCCGGCATGGTCATGGCTGGCTCCAGCTTGTCGGCACAGGCGATGAAAGATACCCTGCCATTGCGCGACGCTTTTGCGGTCTTGTTCTTTGTCTCGGTCGGGATGTTGTTTGATCCGGCGGTGATCTGGGAGGCCCCATTTTCAGTGCTGAGCACCGTTGGCATCATCATAGGGGTGAAATCCGTCGCGGCCTTCGCCATCATGCGCGCCTTTGGACATACGTCAGACGACGCGATGACCATTTCGGCCAGTCTGGCGCAGATTGGCGAGTTTTCATTCATTCTGATCGTCATGGGCGTGAAGCTGGACATCGTTCCAGCCGAAGCACGCGATCTTGTCGTGGCAGGGGCGTTGGTTTCTATTCTGTTGAACCCGCTGGTGTTCCGGTTCCTGTCGCCCCGGCCTGCCCCTTTCTGATTTTGGTCGATGGCAGCTGTCCGCCATGACCGTCGATTTCAGAACTCCAAGCAGGCCAGATTGGCACCGTCGCCCTAAATGATGCCGTAAAGCTGGCGCGCCTCGCGGAAGGACATCAGCTTTTGCAGCTTTTCGTCCCAAAGATGCAGGTTCACGGACTTGAAGCTTTCCCAGATCGTCAGGCGCTGTGCCTCGGCCAGATCGGCGTTGTCACGCAGCACTTCGGGCAGGCGATAAAAGGGGATGCGGCTGTACAGGTGATGTACGTGGTGGATGCCGATATTGGCAGTCAGCCAGCGCAGCGGCTGTGGCAGCACATAGTGGGATGATCCCTCAAGCGCCGCCTCATGCAACTGCCAGTCCTCGGTTTTGGACCAATGGGTTTCTTCAAACTGGTGCTGGACGTAGAACAGCCAAACCCCGATCGTTCCGGCAATCACCGACGTGGGCAGATAGATCAGCAACACCGGCATCAGCCCGCCCAGCCAGATCATCAGCCCGACCACGATCGCAATCATGGCGTTGGTGCCCATCGCGGACGTCCAATAGCGCCAGCCAGATTTCATAAGCCCCAATGGCAGGCGGTTCTGCAGGATGAACAGATAGCTTGGCCCCAGAACGAACAGCACCAGCGGGTTGCGATACATCCGGTACAGCAGGCGCCCCATCGGGCTGCGGGCGCGGTATTCCTCGACCGTCAGGGTCAGCACATCACCGATGCCGCGCTGATCCAGATTGCCGTGATGCGAGTGGTGGATCGAATGCGTGCGCCGCCAGACGTCATAGGGCGTCAGCGTCAACACGCCAAGACAGCGCCCAACCCAATCCTGCGCCGTCCGATTGGGGAAATACGACGCATGGCCGCAATCGTGCTGGATGACGAAGATGCGCACCAGAAACACGCCGTTCAAGGCTGCGATGGCAAAGGCCAGCCAATAGCTGACCGACAGGGATGCCCAGGCCAGACCCCAAAGCAGCACGAAGGGCACCAGGGTCGCCATCAATTCAAAAACCGAACGAAAGGTCGAAGGCTCGCGGTATTTCGCCAGCACTTGGACCCATTCTTTTGCGCTGCGCGTTGCGGTTGCAGCCGTAGCGCCCATTTCCGGGCCAGTGTTTGAAGCAGTCATCTGAAGCGCCCTTACGCCGGTCCGGATATGCCTCCGGTGGGCCTTGGCGCTTTTCGGCGCCTTGTGTTGTCATTGGGCAGGGCTATAGCCCAACCGTTGTATCGGATACAATGACGTCCACTTGCTGCGCTGTGAAGCGTTAAATTGCCGCGCCCGCACCACAAGGAGGCCAATGTTGCCGCTAATCGGCAGCTTTGACCTTGGCCGCCGACTTGCGTTGCTTTTCGGTGGCTGATTTCAGCTGACCACAGGCGGCCATGATGTCTTCGCCGCGCGGGGTGCGGATCGGTGTGGCAAACCCGGCATGATACAGAATGTCGGCAAAGGCATGGATGCGGTTGCCCGAAGAGCGTTTGTAGGGCGCGCCGGGCCATTCGTTGAAGGGGATCAGGTTGATCTTGGCCGGAATGCCGCGCAGCAATTCGATCAGGCGGTAGGCATCTTCCTTGGTGTCGTTCACATGGTCCAACATCACATATTCAAAGGTGATGCGTTCGGAATTCGACAGGTTCGGATAGTCGCGCAGCGCGTCCAGCAGGGTCGCGATGTTCCATTTCTTGTTGATCGGCACAAGTTGGTCACGCACCTCATCCGTGGTGGCGTGGAAGGATACTGCCAGCAGGCAGCCGATCTCGGTCGCCGTGCGGGCGATTTCGGGCACCACGCCACTGGTTGAAAGGGTGATGCGGCGGCGGCCAAGGGCGATGCCTTCGCCGTCCATCACCACCTTCATCGCGTCACGCACGTTGTCGAAATTGTACAAAGGCTCGCCCATGCCCATCAGCACGATGTTGCTGACCAGCCGGGTTTCCACCTTTGGCGCGCCCTGCACCGGCCATTCGTCCAGATCGTCGCGGGCCAGCAGGACCTGCCCCACAATCTCGGCCGCCGTCAGATTGCGCACCAGCTTTTGCGTGCCGGTGTGACAGAAGGAACAGGTCAGTGTGCAGCCGACCTGACTGGAAATACACAGCGTCCCCCGGTCGGTTTCGGGGATATAGACAACCTCTACCTCATGCCCGCCTGCGATGCGCACCAGATATTTGCGGGTGCCATCGGTCGAGATCTGACGGGTGACGATTTCCGGCAATTCGATGCTGAAATTCTCGGCCAGAAGGCTGCGATAGTCTTTCGCCAGATTGCTCATCAACGCGAAATCGCGGACGCCCCAATGATAGACCCATTGCCAAACCTGCCCCAGCCGCATCTTGGCCTGCTTTTCCGGAGTTCCCGCAGCAATCAATGCATCGCGCAATTGATCCCGGGTCAGGCCGATGATGTTGGTCTTTCCCCCCTCGGGCAGCTTGCGCGGCAGGGTCAGCACGTCTTGGGTGATCGGTGCGGTGGGGGGCGTGGTCATGGCATGTCCTGAAAGCTGGTGCAGCAGGTGATATAGGGGATTTCTGCAGGAAACGAAACATCAGGAATGCAAAACGCCCCAGCCTTGCGGACCGGGGCGCAAAATGCGACTGGCTTGCTTATTGGCAGCGCTTTGCAGCCTCTTCCATGGCGGCCGTAAAGCCGCGCAGGCTGAAGGTGTCCTGGGTCTGCGTGCCTTTGCCGGACCGACCGGTCAGCACGGCGGTAGAACCTTTTTTCAGCGCCGCCAGAATGGACGCGTCATCTTCAACGGTGCCCGGCCATGCCCATTCATCCTTGGTGATCAGGTCAAACGCGGTGCCATCAATTTCGATTTTCACGGTCGAGCCGCCCGCAAACGGATAACCGCCCGAGAAGGAAATCTCGCCGGCCGTGCCGCCGACGCGATAGGTCACGAACAGCATGATGTCGCCGCGCCGCACCGAAGCCGGTTGGCCATCACGTGTGTTCACGGTTTCGCGCGGACTGGATACGCCCCAGCATTCCTTGGGATCCTCGGCGGTAAACACGCTCCAATCCGTCATCGTGGCGACGTTATTGGTTGATTCCTGCGCAAAGACGCTGGTTCCGGCCGCAAGGCCCATCACGGAAATCATCGCAACGCTTGCTGCGCGCGTCATCCAGCTTGTCATGTCGTTACAGCCTCCAAGCCGCATTGCCTCTGCCCGCCAGACCGACCACTTGAAGCGCGGTTTTTTCGTAGCGCGGAGCTATTTCACTCGATATGCCATGCATAACCGAAAAAGAGCGATCCGTGAAAGCCCCGGCGGGTGAAAACGGGCAGAAAATCGCGCATATGTGACGGAGATGGTTATGGCAGCGGCGGAAATGGTGGAACTTTGGCGCAACGGGTTGCTGGAAAGCACCCATCGTGGCCATGCGGTGATCTGCGACGATACCGGCGCAGTTGTGGAAAGCTGGGGCGATCCGGAACGGATCATCTTTCCTCGGTCGTCCTGCAAGATGCTGCAGGCTTTGCCGCTGCTGGAGTCTGGCGCTGCCGATGCCGTCGGCCTGACCGACGCCCATATCGCGCTGTCCTGCGCCAGCCATCAGGGCGCTGCCTTGCATGTGAACATGGCCAAACGCTGGCTGGCCGATCTGGGACTTGCCGAGCCCGATCTGCGCTGTGGCGCGCATGAACCCTATGACCGCGAGGAACGTGACAGATTGATCATCGGTCACGAAGGCCCCTGCCAGTTGCACAATAACTGTTCAGGCAAGCATTCGGGCTTTCTGACCGTGACGCAGCACCTGAAGGCCGGGCCGGAATATGTAGAACTTGACCACCCTCTGCAGCGCGCCATCAAGTCCGCAACCGAAGAGGTGACTGGCGAAACCAGCGCGGGCTATGGCATCGACGGCTGTTCTGCGCCGAATTTCGCGATGTCGGTGACGGCTTTGGCGCGCGGCATGGCGGCTTTTGCATCGGCACGTGACACCGGATCCGTGCGCGAACGGGCGATGCACCGCCTGACCCATTCGATGGCGGCTCACCCGGAACTGGTGGCAGGGCAGGGGCGTGCCTGTACCGAGTTGATGCGGGCAATGGGGGGCCGTGTGGCGATCAAGACCGGGGCCGAGGCGGTGTTCGTGGCGATCATCCCGGAAAAGAAACTGGGTGTGGCGTTGAAGATCGAAGATGGCAACGCGCGGGCGTCCGAAGCGGCTTTGGTCGCCATTCTGACCCGTCTGGGCGTGCTGGACGCTGCCGATCCGATGGCGCAGAAACGTCTGCCCGCCCCGCAAATCAACTGCCGTGGCACCCGCACCGGCGAGTTGCGCCTGTCGCAGGGCTTTGTCTGAAATGTGAAAGGCCCCCACCTTCTGGTGAGGGCCTTCAAGCGCCACAGGTTCCGGCAAGACGGGCTGGGTGGGGGCATTTGACCCGCCCTGCCGGAGTAGTTCTTCCTGTAGCAAGCCTGTTTTGCTCCTGGATCACGGCACAGGTCAGGCCAAGGCGCGACCTTTGCGCGGTCTTTTCAAGGCCAAAGCAAGGCGCTTTATTTTGGCACGCCAAGGCAGTACACTTCCCCCATGACGGTGCAAACGCCGACCCCTTTTCCTCAGCCATCCGCCCTGCCAGAGCAGGTCACTTTTGATCGTCATGAGCTTGGCGCGATTCTGCGTTTATATGGGCAGATGGTGGCTGCAGGGGAATGGCGTGACTATGGGCTGTCGTTCCTGCGGGAGTCGGCTGTGTTTTCGGTGTTCCGCCGCACCGCCGAAAACCCGCTGTATCGCATTGAAAAGCGCCCCAAATTGCGGGCGCGGCAAGGGATGTATGCGGTGGTCGGGATGGACGGCCAGATCCTGCGCCGGGGGCATGAACTGGCACAGGTGCTGCGGGTTCTTGAGCAGAAACTGATCCGTCCTGTGGAATAAACCTGTCCTGTTGGCGAAAAAGCCTGTCCCGGTGACGAAAGTCGCCGCATCCAAAAGCCCGTCTGCGGATATGGGACAGGGCATTTGATCGAACCCTGATGGGCTTTTTACAGCCTGCGCCGATGCGTCACCGGGCCGCCGTTCTGGTCCCGAATGCGGGCGATGCAGGCGGCGGTATCCTCATAGGCCACCGACATCGTGTGGCCGTTGGCGTGGATCAGCCGGGACGGATCGACGATCAGCGCGATATGGCCCTTCCAGAAGATCAGATCGCCACGCCGCAAAGGGGCGTCCTCGGGCAGGGCGCAACCCATCGCCTCTTGCAGGTCGCTGTCGCCGGGGGTTGCGATGCCGCAGGCCTGGTGCGCCACTTGGGCCAGACCCGAGCAATCGATTCCCGCCCGCGAGTTTCCGCCCCAAAGATAGGGCACACCCAGAAAGCCTTCGGCAACCGTGACCGGATCCATGTGGCGCTCGATCAGGGGACGCAGATGGGGGGCCGGGATAAAGCCTTGGCTGGTTTCCTGAAAAGCACCCTTCTGGGCCAGAACCTGCACTTGGGCACCCAAGGACAACGCCGCCAGTTCGCGCGCCTGCACGCGCGGCTCGGGGTACAGATGGGTGCCGGGGGTGGCGACCCAATGCGTCGGCTGCGGCGCATCCCACAGCGCGGCTTCGGGCAGCCAGCCGCAATAGCCGTCCTGCTCGGCAAAGCCAAAGACACAGCCTTCGGCCCGGTCAATCACCGTGAAACCGGCACCCAACAGCAACTGCCGTTCGCGCGCGCCACCGGGTTTGCGCAGCAGATCGACCAAAGGCATCGCCACCCGCAGCGATTCTCCTTCGGTAAATGCAGGCGCATCGACACGGCCCTGCAGCGAGATATGGGCAACCCGGTCGGTTGCTGGGGTCAGCCGACGGTCCATTTACAGCCCCAACATGGCGGGCAAGCCCAGCAAGATCGCCCGTGCGCCCATGCCTGCGCCACCCTTGGGTCGGGCTGGCAGATCGGCGGGGGCGTGGCCATAAATGTCGAAATGCATATACCGCGGGCCTTCGACAAAGCGACGCAAGAATAATGCGGCGGTGATCGAACCGGCAAAGCCCCAGCCCGGCGCGTTGTCCAGGTCGGCGATGCCAGGCTCGATGATATGCTCATACGGCGTGTGGAAAGGCAGCCGCCAAACCGGGTCGCAGCCCGCTTGCGCACCCGACTCCAGCGCTGCCGCAAGGCCCGCATCGTCGGTGTAATAGGGGGCCAGATCTGGCCCCACCGCCACACGTGCAGCCCCGGTCAGCGTGGCCATTGAGATCACCACATCGGTTTGTGCCTCGCAGGCCACGGCCAATGCGTCGGCAAGAACAAGCCGGCCCTCGGCATCGGTGTCATTCACCTCGACCGTCAGGCCCTTGCGTGATGTCAGAATATCGCGGGGCTTCAGGGCGTTGCCAGAGATGACGTTCTCTACCGCCGCCACCAGAACCCGAAGGCGGATCGGCAGGCCAAGTTGCATGATCATCTGCGCCAGCCCCATCACCGTGGCCGCGCCCCCCATGTCTTTCTTCATCAACAGCATGCCCGAGGATGGCTTGATGTTCAGCCCGCCGGTATCAAAACACACGCCCTTGCCCACCAGTGTCAGATGTGGCCCGGCGCTGCCCCAGTTCATTTCCAGCAATCGCGGCGCGCGTGGCGAGGCACGGCCCACGGCGTGGATCATCGGCAGGTTCTGGTCCAGCAGATCATCGCCCCGGATCACCCTGGTCTGCGCACCAAACCGCGCGGCCAGTTCCACAAATGCCTGCTCCAACTCGTCCGGCCCCATGTCGGCGGCGGGGGTGTTGATCAGATCGCGGGTCAGAAACTCACCCGCTGCCATGGCGATGAAAGACGGTGCGTCACAGCCTTCCGGGGTTTTCAACCTGGCCGGGGATGCAGTGTCCTTGCCCGGGCGATACCGGTTGAACTGATACGGCGCCAACAGCCACCCCAAGGCCGCCTCATCCCGCTGCGCCTGCGTCAGATCCCCCAGCAGGTGCCAAGCCCCCGCAGGCAGGCCCGAAACCGCCTTGGCAATACCAAAGCGTTGCCGCGCACGGGTCTGCTCCGTGCCATAGCCCACAACCGCCCCCATCACGCCATCGGCCCCCGGCAGCAGCCGCAGGTCGCCCAAGGCCCCGGCGAATCCGCTATCCGTCAGCCACGCCTGAACCCCCGTGGTCTGTGTGGCCAGAAACGCGGCAAGTCCGTTGGCAGGCACAACGTGCAACGGGCGCGAGTCAGCAGCGGCATCAGCGAAAACAGGGGTCATCCGGCATCCTTTCAGGTTCCCCAAAGCCTAGCTGTTCCGCTGTTGCCTGCAAGGGCAGTCAGATCAGGGTTTGATCCAAAAGCTCTTTGTCGGTGGATAAAGACCGTTCTGCAATCCGCAGCAGCCGTGCCCAAACGGCCGCAAAGGCGGTGACGTCGCCGCTGTCGAGGCAACTGCGCACATCGGCGGCAACCAGCCCCAGCGACACCAGCCCCAGGTTTTCCGCCATCCGCTGCAACCGTCGCAACTGCCGGATCAGATCGCCCAGATCATGCGCACGCACCTGCACCGCCAGCCCCGACATTGTCAGCGCCAGTTCCCCCAAGGCCCGCGTCACCACCTGTTCGGCAGACGAAGTCCCCAGATTGCGATACATCGTTGCAATGGGTTCGGCATCTTGCCGCACCCGTTCCTTTGGCCGCAAGGCCACCACATTCGTCTGCGTCATGTCACACACCCTAGTTCTACACCCACCGCCACCATGCGCGCTTGTGCTGAAGAAAAGGTTGCGCCTGCCGAAAGAAACCGCTCGAATTTTCTGCGATTGCATCTTAGTTACGTCCAAACGCATGCACTGAAGGACGCTGACGATGAGCCATGCCGCCCGCCCACTTCCGGCCTATCTGGTCCAACGCTTTCACGGATGGCGTGCGACCGCCTATCAGGACAACAAGGCCTGGTATCGCCGCTTGGCAGAAAGTGGTCAGCACCCGCGCGCGATGGTGATTTCCTGCTGCGACAGTCGTGTCCATGTGACCTCGATCTTTGGCGCGGATGAGGGTGAGTTCTTCATTCACCGCAACGTGGCAAACCTTGTGCCGCCCTATAACCCGGACGGCGAATATCACGGCACTTCGGCGGCGGTAGAGTATGCCGTGACGGGTTTGGGCGTGGCACATATCGTGGTTCTGGGTCATTCAAACTGTGGCGGCGTCAAGGGTTGCCATGACATGTGCTGCGGCAAGGCCCCGGAGTTGCTTGAGAAAACCAGTTTTGTCGGCCGCTGGATGGATATTTTGCGCCCCGGCTATCAGCGTGTGGAAGGCATGCCGCAAGACACGATCTTGCCCGCGCTGGAAAAGCAGGCCGTACTGGTCAGCCTTGAAAACCTGATGAGCTTTCCGTTTGTCCGTGACGCTGTTGCCGATGATCGGCTGACCATTCACGGGCTGTGGACCAACACCGGCGAAGGTGGGCTGGAGCAGTACGAGCCGACCACCGAAAGCTTTGTGGCGGTTTAACAGAATACCCAAAGGAAGCAGGATTTCGTAAGGTCGATCTCGGTCACGAAGGCCGGGCCGAAATTCGGCTTTGCATCAAGGAAGGTCGCAATCGGGATGATCCTGGTTGCGGTCAGCCCATCTTCCGACAGGGTGCCGGTGGTTGATACGATGCTGGGGCCGGTGACATGAAAGGTAAAATCATGCCCGGCCACGGCTGCCTTCATCATCTTGGCCATGCCTTTCAGCTCTTCGGCACCTTGCTGCCCCTGCATCAGTTCTGAAAAATCCAGAACAACCTGAATGTTCCCGTTTTCAAGCCGCTTGATATTGGCGGCGGCGGTCAGGTCTTCGGGGGTGCCCTGATTGGCGCGCGGGGCTTGGGCAAGCAGTTGCTCTACCGTCATCGTCTTGGTCTGGGTGCAGGTAAAGGCCGTATCCGTCAGGGCCCCCGCGCCACCCGGACAGGCGGCGTCGGCGGATTTGCCCAGCATGTCAAACAATTCCCGGGCCATCTGCATTTCGCCCGTGGTCGTCACCTCGGTTTCCGAGACGAAAGCAATGGTGACATCGGCGTCAATACAGGCCGACAACAGTACGGGGAACATCAGGGTCAGCAGGGCGCGCATGACTTTCCTTTCACGGGGTTCGGGAAATCTAGGCCAGCCGGTTGATCACCACAACAGCGAAACGAGGGGGCTTGCGCTTGGCCGGGTTACGGGCGAAGCCTGCCAGAATTGGCGCAAGGAACGCAGCATGACGAACGCAAGCAAACAGCAGGTTTATACGCTGGTGGTCGAACTGGGCCGCAAACCGGGTGATGGTTTGCCTGACAAAGCGACCGGGGCCGCGTTGATGTGCTATGCCAGTGGCGTTGACGAGGCCGAGGCCGTGCGCGAAACCGTGGCCATCCTGAAACAAGCCGACATGGCCCCCCTTGACGTGTCGGGTTATGGCACGCTGGACGAACGAATTGAAGCAGGCGACGAGATCGACGATGAGGAACGCGCGCTGATGGCTCGGGCTTTGGCCGAAAATTCGGTCGTTGTGGCGCAAATGACGCCGTTTTTTGACTGATCAGGCGCTGCGTCGGGCGGTGCGGCCCAGAAGCGCCATCAGGGTCAGCACCTCATAGCTGTGCAGACTGCGCAGGCGCTCTTGACCATCGGCGCCGTCATGACCGCAGGCCAGCATGCAGCCGTCTGCCTGAATCAAGGCTGGTCGGCCAAGATCAAGCTCGACCGAACTTGTCACGGCGCGGCGTTGATCTGACAGGGCGGTGCGGCCATCGACCAGATCCCCGGCTCGCATCATGACCGTGTCTTGCCCAAACAGATATTCCACTTCGGCCCCGGAAATGGTGATCAATTGATCCGCAGACACCAGCAAATCCTGCCGCTGTCCAAAGAAAGGTGATCGCAGCAGAACCGGAGCGAAAGACCCCCGCGACGGCAAATCGAACCGCCGCAGCGCGCGCAGGGGCAGGGGGCCGTTGTCTGCAGTCAGGATCATGGTCCCAGGTCGCAGGTTTCCGGCAG
>CAZCFC010000010.1:0-5845 GCA_964497815.1 uncultured Cypionkella sp. | reverse complement strand
CCACAGGGCCAAGGCTGGTCTCGACCGGGGTGCGCAGTCCGATCCAGGGTGCAGCGGTGGGCGGTGCCTCGCCGCGCGTCAGCCCGAACCACAGCACCGGGCCATCCGGGCGCAACTGCGTGCACAGCGCCTGCACATCCGCCATTTGCATCGGCATCGGATTGGCACCCTGTGCCACGACTTTCTGAGGCGGATCACTGCCCAACACTTCAAAGGTCAGGCTCCATCTCCGCGCCGGCGCATCAAATCCGAATGACAGCCGTCCATTGCCGCGCCCCTGCGGCAGGGGGCCGGGCAAGACATGCCGCATGACCGCCTTGCCTTGCCGGTGCAACACCACCAACCCTGCCGCCAGATCGTGAAACACGGCAAGGGTTCGGGGCCAGCCGTCATCCGCCTGATGGTTCAGCAGCACGGTCGCCGCCTGCAACGGCAGCGCCAGTTCCATCACGAACAAGCCCACATCCAGCAAAGTCGGCTGCGGCTGTTCAGCGGCCAGAATGCCGCGATCCGACAGGGCAATCCAATCATCAACGCGTGCATGCCCCGTCATCGGGTGGACCGCAGCACAGGTGCCAAAGCACCGTCGGGACCGTTTGAAAGGGCGGGGATCGCCATGCCTGTCTCCACGTCCTTGCGGGCTTGGCGTCCTGAACGCCAGACTGCGGTCGGATGTCCAAGCCCTTGGACCGTTGTTGAACAAATCGTTATGCAGGGCAGGGCGCTTTGTCACGCGCAAATCCGGCACAACCGGAACCTGTCGCCAAGGGGGTGGCGCACCCGCCACAGCAGCCTGTTGCGATGGATGGGGTGAATAGGTAACGGTGGGGCGAAAGATACCTGCGCAAAGGCCGCCGCAATGCCCCCGTTTACCCCGATAGATCCCGTACAACTGACCGCCGACCTGATCCGCTGCCCGTCCGTCACTCCGGCTGAAGGGGGGGCGCTGGTGCTGTTGGAAGGGCTGCTATCGCAAGCGGGGTTTGCCTGCACCCGCGTTGATCGTGGTGGCATTGCCAATCTTTACGCCCGATGGGGGGTGAAGGGCGCAAATAAATCCTTTGGATTCAATGGTCATACGGATGTTGTCCCGGTTGGGGATGTGGCAGCCTGGACCCATGATCCGTTCGGAGCCCAAGTGGTGGATGGCTTCATGTACGGTCGCGGGGCCACCGACATGAAGTCGGGTGTGGCCGCCTTTGCTGCCGCGGCCGTGGATTTTGTGCGCCAAACCCCGCCTGATGGCGCGGTGATCCTTGCCATAACCGGTGACGAAGAGGCCGATGCCTTGGACGGCACGGTTGCCCTGCTGGAGTGGATGGCCGGGGCTGGTGAACGGATGACGCATTGCCTGGTGGGCGAGCCGACTTGCCCGACTGAGATGGGCGAGATGATGAAGATCGGTCGTCGCGGCTCGATGACCGCCTACATCACTGCAACGGGCGTTCAGGGCCATTCGGCCTATCCGCACCGCGCCAAGAACCCGCTTAGCGCCTTGGTGGCCTTTTTGGCCCGGCTTGAAGCGCAGCCGCTGGATACCGGCACCGCGCATTTTGACGCATCGACCCTGGCCATCACCACGGTGGATTGCGGCAATCCGGCCAATAACGTTATCCCGGCCAAAGGCCGCGCCACCGTGAACATCCGGTTCAATGATGCCCATTCCGGCGCGACCCTGACGGATTGGCTGCACGGGCATGCGGCGGTTGTTCAGGCCGAAACCGGGGTGAAGATGGACCTTCGCGTTACAATTTCGGGCGAAAGTTTTCTGACCCCGCCGGGGGCGTTTTCTGCCCTTGTCGCGCGGGCAGTGCATGCGGAAACCGGGCGGGTGCCCGAACCATCCACTTCTGGCGGTACTTCGGATGCGCGCTTTGTCAAAGACCATTGCCCCGTGGTGGAATTCGGTCTGGTGGGGAAGACCATGCACCAGGTGGATGAACGGGTCGAGGTGGCGCAAATCCACGCCTTGAAAGCAATCTATGCCCGCATTTTGCAGGACTATTTCGCATGACCGTGGCGATCAGTGAAACACGTGATATTGCATTGTGTCGCCAGTTGCGCCGGGTGGTGTTCATTGACGAACAAGGCGTTCCCGAGGCTGATGAGGTTGATGATCAGGATGACGCGGCCATTCACTTGCTGGCGCATCAGGATGGGGTGCCCGTCGGCAGTGCGCGGTTGCTGATCAACGGCGAGCAGGGCAAGATTGGTCGGGTTTGCGTTTTGGCGACGGCACGCGGGGCGGGGATTGGCGTGGCGCTGATCCGTGCGTCAATCGCGCGTTTTCGCCAGATACCGGGAATTCTCAGCGTGAAGCTGGGCGCACAAACCCACGCCTTGGGCTTTTACGCCGCCTTGGGCTTTGTGCCCTATGGGCCGGAATATCTGGATGCTGGAATCCTGCACCGCGATATGGTGATGAGTCTGGCGGGACCGCCTGCATGATCACCCGTCATCATCAAAAAGCCGATGCCGCCAGCTGTGCCATCTATTCCGATTGCGAAAACTACCGCTATCAGTTGACCCGCACCTGGGATGAACAGGGCCGTAAAGCACTGTTCGTGATGCTGAATCCGTCAACCGCGACCGAGTTTCAGAATGACCCAACCGTCGAGCGCTGTGAACGTCGGGCGCGGGCATTGGGATATGGCGCGTTTCGTGTGACGAACATTTTCGCCTATCGTGCGACTGACCCCAAGGTGATGCGGGCGCAGGCCGATCCTGTTGGGCCGGGCAATGATGCGGCGATTGCCGAAAGCGCAGCTTGGGCCGATCAGATCATTTGCGCATGGGGCAGTCACGGCGCCTATCTGGCACGTGGCGCGGCTGTCACGCAGTTGTTGCGCGCGACAGACAAGACGTTGTCACATCTGGGCCTGACCCAAGGCGGAGAGCCGAAGCATCCGCTTTACATTGGCTATGCCGTGCAACCGGTTGTATGGGCATAGCCCGGACACTCAGGCGGCGCGCAGGGTAATCGACCCCAGATCCAGATTGACGCCGTTTGTCAGGCTTGCCAGCGCCACCCCATCCAACAACAGTCTGGTCACGCCGCTTTCATCCGACTCGACCGAAAGCTGCGGATCGGGGTGCGTGGACGGATCGTACAAGACCACCAATGAATCGGCCGCAGGATCAAAGTCTGTGATCTGCATCGGCGGATCACCTTCGGCTATATCCAGCAGGCCAAAGACATCGGCCCCATCGCCGCCATTGCCAAAATCACCCGCGCCCAGCATCAGAAGATCATCTCCTGTGCCGCCGTTCAGGAAGTCTGCCGCGTCATCCTCTTCGCCCGGCATTTGCCCCCAGATGGTGTCGCTGCCTTCGCCTCCTTCCAGCATGTCCAGACCCGCCCCGCCGCTGAGCAGATCGCGACCATGGCCGCCTGTCAGTTCGTCATCGCCATCACCGCCGAGCAAGCTGTCAAAGCCGTCACCACCCGACAATGTGTCATCTGCTGCCCCGCCTTGCAGCGCATCGTCACCCTGATGGCCGTAAAGTGCGTCATCCCCGGCGTCCCCTCCCAGGGTATCGTCTCCATCCTCACCGTGCAGGACGTCAGCCCCGAGGCCGCCGAGCAAGGTATCGGCCCCTGCGGCCCCGTACAGATGGTCGTCGCCATCCCCCCCGGACAGCCAGTCGTCGCCGGTCCGGCCTATCAGGATATCTTCGCCGCCCCGCCCTGAAATATGATCATCGCCACCGGCGCCATACAGGCTTTCCGCCCCATCGCCACCGATCAAAGTCGCATTTTCGGCAGCCGCAGGGACGCTGTCGTCGGACAAAGGCATGCCGTCCCCCTCAAGGGCGCCATCGGCCGATACAGCCCCGGCCTCAACCACAGCCAACATGCCAAAGATATTGTCGGCTTCGTAGGTGTCGAAACGATCATCGGATTCATCATCTGGTTCGGTATCATTGTCGTCGCTCCCCGTCCGCATGACGGAATCAGCCACGACACCAGCCAACAGCGCACCTAAAAGACCGAAAAGACCCAGCACAAATGCAACCTCCGGTGGTGGCGCGTGCCGATTTGGCGCGTGCCGTTAACCATAATTTCCCGCAACATCTTGTGATCAAAGGGAAATTATTTTACGACCCTAGCATGAACTGACGTGCTGGAAAAGCCGCCCTTCGGTCTTTCTTGCACCAAGGTAAACCGTCGGTAAATCAACCGGGCGCGGCGGTCCGGTGCATTTTCGCTTTCATTTTGCGCCAGATCCCCCTATACGCCCGCATCCGTCACTGTGTGGCGGTGCCAACGGCCTTGCTGGACGACATCCCGGCTTGTGCCATCACCCTCTTAACAGGAGATTTCGATGTCGATTACTGTCGAACTCAAAGCCAAACTGATCAAGGACTACGCCACCAAAGAGAACGACACCGGCTCGCCGGAAGTTCAGGTTGCGATTCTGTCGTCGCGGATTGCCACGCTGACCGAACACTTCAAAGGCCACAAGAAGGATAACCATTCCCGCCGTGGTCTGCTGATGATGGTTGCACAGCGCCGCAAGCTGCTGGACTATCTGAAGAGCAAAGACGAAGCACGCTACGCCTCGCTGATCGCGCGTCTCGGCCTGCGTCGCTAAGCCTTCCACAGGTTTGCCTATACGCCCGCAGCGAAAGCTGCGGGCGTTTTGCGTATTGACCGCTGCCCCAGTGGTGCAGAGGTTCGCGTGTCTGGCGGCAAAGGCCATGGCGTCCAACACCACCCTTCCCAAATGCCCCATTTTCCTGTAAACGCGCGCAATCTGCGATATGAGGCCTGCCCCCGGCCGCATGCAAAGGATAGGGGGCGGCGGCAATGGGGCCGCATGCAAACGGAAGACACGGCAGGGGCCGTGAGTGCTTCCATATAGGGAACGATAGATGTTCAACGTGACTAAAAAATCAATCCAGTGGGGCGAAGAGACGCTGACACTGGAATCCGGCAAGGTTGCCCGTCAGGCTGACGGCTCGGTCATCGCCACCGTGGGCGAAACCAGCGTCATGGCCAACGTGACCTACGCCCGCGCGCCGAAACCCGGTCAAGATTTCTTCCCGCTGACCGTGCATTACCAAGAGAAATACTACGCTGCGGGCAAGATCCCCGGTGGCTTCTTCAAACGCGAAGCCCGCCCCAGCGAAAAAGAGACGCTGACCTCGCGTCTGATCGACCGTCCTTGCCGCCCGCTGTTCGTCGAGGGCTTCAAGAACGAAGTTCTCGTGATGGCAACCGTGCTGTCGCATGACCTGACCAACGATCCCGATATTGTCGCCATGATCGCCGTTTCGGCCGCGCTGACGATTTCCGGCGTGCCGTTCATGGGCCCGATCGGTGCGGCCCGCGTTGGTTTCTCTGGTGGCACCTATGTGCTGAACCCCTCTGTCGACGACATGCACAACCTGCGCAACAACCCTGATCAGCGGTTGGACCTTGTCATTGCCGGCACCAAAGACGCCGTGATGATGGTGGAATCCGAAGCCTATGAGCTGACCGAAGAGGAAATGCTGGGCGCAGTGAAATTCGGCCACGCGGCAATGCAGCCGGTGATCGACCTGATCATCGACTTCGCCGAAGATTGCGCCAAAGAGCCCTTCGATTTCCAGGCACCTGATTACGCTGACCTTTATGGTCGCGTCAAAGCGGCTGGCGAAACCCAGATGCGTGCAGCTTTCGCCATTCGTGACAAGCAAGAGCGCACGACGGCCATTTCGGCGGCTGTGGCGGCGATCAAAGGCGTTTTGTCGGCTGAAGATCTGGCTGACATCAACCTTGGTTCGGCGATCAAAAAGCTGGAAGCGTCGATCCTGCGTGGCGACATCATCAACGGTGGCGCGCGCATCGACGGACGTGACA